>RKRX01000145.1 GCA_007571185.1 Oceanicaulis sp. | reverse complement strand
GCATCGACTGCGTCGATATAATCTAGAACCTACTGCGCTTTGCTTTCTTTCGAACGCTTCGGGTCATTCCCATACGAATCGCGTTCTCGGATGAGCCCATCTTTGCCATGAATGTACAACTCAGTTCCCTGGTTTTTCGCAATTTTTCGTGCCTCATTGATCGCTTCATCCCGTGTCGAAAATATCCGCGTCGCTCGGCTTGCTCCAGATTTGCGAACACTCCATCTTGCTCCGCTTGGAAGCACGTGTTGTCCTTTTACCCTCATGGTCGTCTCTCCTTGGAATCTCGCCTCAAAGATGAGGCTCAGACGGCAAGCTAGGCAGCATAACACTCCGCCACCCGTGAAAATTCAAGACACGGTTCAGAATTTTGTCGAAAATTGTCATTAACTGTCAGGAACGAGGGAAGCATCAAGGGAACAACAACACCCCCGGGCTTAGAGTGAGAGCTTGCCCGGAACTATGTGTGTGGGTTACCTTCTGGAGATACTCCCTTCGTCAACAATCGAACACGCAACGTCGTGTGCCTTGCAGCGTCATAATCGCCGCCTGACCGACAAGCTGACAGATGAGGGTGCGCGCTCACTCTTGATTAAGAAACACGCGGTTTACTGTATCATGAATGGTTTTCGATGCGGGCTGCCGGAATGGGCGGTGCCTGTCAGGAAATGCGGTAGCGTGTTGCAGGTCATGACCAAAAAAATTCTGATTGTTGAAGATAACGAGCTGAACATGAAGCTCTTTTGTGATCTGCTCGCGGTGCACGGCTATGAAACTGTGCAGACCCGCGAAGGTCTCAAGGCGCTGGACCTGGCGCGTGAGCACAAACCTGATTTGATCTTGATGGACATCCAGCTTCCCGAAGTGTCCGGGTTGGATGTGACAAGGCGGATCAAGAATGATGGGGAGCTGTCAACCATCCCGGTGGTTGCGGTCACGGCCTTCGCCATGAAGGGTGATGAAGAACGTATCCGCGAAAGCGGGTGCGACGGTTATTTATCCAAACCGATCACCATCGCCTCATTCATCCAGACGGTGCGCGATTTCCTCGGACACCCACAAGATCAGGGAGAGTCGGACGCTTGAGGGCTGCAAGACAGATTGACATTGACGGAGCGGGAAGGTCCGCTTTTGCGTGTCTTACTTGATCTTGCCTTCCTTGAACGCGACATGCTTACGCGCAACGGGATCGTATTTTTTCAGAACCAGTTTATCGGTCATCGTACGGGCGTTTTTCCGGGTCACGTAGAAATAACCCGTGTCCGCCGTTGAGTTCAGGCGAATTTTGATGGTCGTCGGCTTGGCCATGATTGCGCACCCGTTACACAGAAACCCACAGCGTCAAACCCGAAGCCGACGCCACAGGCCGCGGAACATACCCGGCCCTTTGGCTGAGTCAAGGCCGTCAGCGGCGTTTTGCAGCGATTGATATAACCCAGTACAGCAGGGCGAAACCGGCAAAGGACATCATCAAACCCTGGGGGTTGACGATGTCCATGCCGATCCCGCCCAGCGGCGGACCGATCAGAGAGCCTATGCCATAGGCGAAAATGAAAGCGGAGTTGGCCGATGCCAGCGCCGCAGGTTTCACCCTGGCGCCCAAAAGCGACAGGCCCAGCGTGTAAAAGCCGCTGGCTATGCCCACGAACAGGAAGATTAGCGGCGCCAGCATCCAGACCGTGCTTCCGACCAGGGCGATGGCGATGGCGAGTACAAACGTGCTCAGAGCGACCAGGCGCAAGGTGAAGGTCACGCCCATCCGGTCTGCGCATTGACCGATCGGGATTTGCAAGCACAATGCGCCCAGCGCGCCTGTGGCCACCAGAAGACCCACCCCTGTTTCTTCAAAGCCCAGCCGCCGGGCGTAAACCGGCAAGAGCGAGAAAATGCCGGTTTCCAGCGTTCCGAACACCAAAGCCGCCACAAGTGCGATAGGGGCCATGCGGGCGGCTTGCACAAGGGCGTCAGCGCCTGATTTCTCGCGTGATGGCGGGATCAGCTCTGGACCGCGAAGAATCAGGACCGGCAGGGCGCCCACGCCGAAGACGGCGACGCCTGCAAGCCACGGGATCCAGCCCTGTGATCCCAGAGCCGCCAGCAACAGGGCCCCTGAACCGAATCCGGCTGACAACACGGTGGCGTAAACGGCGAGCAGGCTTGCGCGGGCTTCGGGTTTGGCCAATTGATTGATCCAGGTTTCGCTGACCACAAAGATCACGGTCACCGCCAGTCCTGCGACAAAGCGTAAGATGAACCATATCCAGGGATCGGGCAGGGCGGGAAAGGCGACGAAACTGGCGGCGATGATCAACGCGCTCGCCACCAGGGTCAGTCGGGGCGGAATGCGCGCCAGCAATGCCGGGATCAACAGGGTGGCGACCAATGTGGATAGGGCGGCGGCGGCGGCATTGACGCCCACCACTGAGGCGGACCGGGTCATGGCCTCAAGATTGAGCGCCGCCAGCGGCATCAGTATGCCATAGCCACACCCGGTCAGCGCTGCACACAGTATGGCGGCGGTCAGGGAGCGGGTGCGGGCGTGATCAGAGTTGAATAGCGCAGTACGAAACATGAACCTGGCTATAGCCGGACTTGTTGCATCTGTCTTGCCCGGAAGCACATAATCGGGAGCTGGCGGCCGACGCTGCGCTGAAGAGGTATGTCGATCAGGCGTGCGGATGCCTCTAGAAACCCGGAACCTACGCTCAATGCTCATCCATTTCGAGAGCCGGGGGTCAGAAAAACAAAGGCTCAGCAATGACCCCACATTAACCATTCACCCGAAATGGCGGGTTTTTTTAGGGGTATTCATGTGCAGGTGGCCTCTGGGCGCTTGTCCATCATGTGTAGCGCAGTCAGGGATGTATAATTCCCAAACAAAACGCCCCGGTATGATGAAACCGGGGCGTTTTGCGTAACAGGCGGGGTGTCGCTCTGATCACTTCTTGCGCGCGTCTCGACCAAGGCCGATTCTCTTGGCAAATTCGGAACGACGCCTGGAGTAATTCGGGGCGACCATCGGGTAGTCGGCAGGTAGTCCCCACTTGCGACGATAGTCTTCGGGTGACATATCATACTGCGAGTGCAGATAACGCTTGAGCATTTTCAGTTTCTTGCCGTCTTCCAGACAGATAAGATAATCGTCATGCTTGGAACGATTGATCGGAACCGCAGGTTTGGGTTTGGGTTCAGGTTTTATCGGCTCGCCGGACAACTCTTTCATGGCGCTGTGCACGGATTTGATCATCTCTGGAATGCTGCTGGCAGGCACGGAATTATGCCCTACAAATGACGAGATGATATCCGTGGTCATGTGCATCAGTGATTCATTGTCGACCGGTTCCAGTGTTTCGTTGGTCATGGGTTTACCCTCAAGTCAGTGAATGATTGTCGAAAGCCGAAACTTTCACTCCAGGATAAATAGATACCTTTTACACGCTTTGCAAGTAATACCTTCAATAAATTTTCAGGGCATGATATTCGTCACGGTACACGACTCATGGCAAAATCTTCGCTGCACTCGGGCCTGAAAGTGACCGTTCTGGGCTTTCCACCGCCAAGTGTGAAGGGTTTTCGCCTCTCGTGGCAAAAGAGACGTGTGCCATGCAGGACCACTAGCGGCGTTGCTGGACACTGATCCGTCATCGCTGTCTCGTCAGTCAGGGTCTGCTCCATGAGCACGGTCCCGGTGTTGCTCATGTCGGCACTTGGCCAAACACCGCTTCAAGCGAAGGCGCCTCCAAAACATTGTCAAACCATGCATCAAGCTCGGTGGCAGAAGCCCCGGCAAGCTGACGTTCCAGCTCATGCGGCAAGGGACCAAACCGACGGGTCAGCAAGCGGAACAAACCTTCGGCCTTACCTTCGACCCTGCCTTCGGCCCTGCCTTTGGCAATCCCTTTGGCGATCCCCTCAGCCTTGCCCCGCTCAATCAATGTTTCCGCGATCGATCCCATAATCGGCTCCCATCTCTCAGGTTTGGCTTCGCGCACCACC
>RKRX01000106.1 GCA_007571185.1 Oceanicaulis sp. | reverse complement strand
GGCGCGGCGCGCGCCGCGCGACACAGCTTGTTGGCGACAGCGTGCGCCTTGAAAAACGTTTCCCTTTTGTGTCTGGCTCATACCCTCGATGACCGGATTGAAACCCTGCGTATGCGCGCCAGCCGAAAGGGAAGCTGGCGCACGCTCACCGGGATGCGGGTGTATGATCCCTCTCCGGTCTGGCCGGAAGGGCGAGGGCTGATGTTGGCGCGCCCGTTTCTGGAGGTGCGACGTCAAGCCTTGCGGGATTGGCTGAAAACGCTGGGTGCGCGCTGGATCGAAGACCCCTCCAATAACAATTCTGACTATGAACGGGTTCGAATGCGGGCGCGAGCCTATGATGAGGACGCGCCTGCCGAACGAAAACTTTTGGAGACATCGGATCAGTCTCTGGCTGCTGAACATCTGCTGCGCGCCCTGGCCTTGCGCCTGATCGGTCGGGCGGTGCAGCTTCAGAACTGGGGTGGCGCGAAACTTGATCCGGCACAGTTCGCCCAGGCTGCTCGTCCCGTGGCGCTCAGAGCGATGGAAGCGGTGATTCTCGCCGCTTCAGGACAGTCAAAAGGCGCAGGTCCCAGAATTGTTGAACAATTTCTGGACGCAGTACTAGAAAGGCGTGCGCAAACCGGAGCAGGCGTTTTGCTGACTGCGGGGGCGATGATCGCGCGAGATCCCGGCGCGGTTCAGGGGCGCCGGGATGGCGGGGCGACTCCAGTCAGGCTCAGACTGGGCGCAGGCCAAACAGGTGTGTTTGACGGTCGCTGGCGCATTCAGGCGGCCCGGGACCTGTACCTGAAAGGGCTGGGCGAGACCATGCCCTCAGAGATGACCGGGCTTGACTCGATCCCTGCGGTTTTTCGCCCGTCACTCACCCTGGTATGCGACGCGGCGACCGGGCGGGCCCGCCCGGTGCTTGGGTCTGGTGACGGGAACCAGGGACGTATTACGCTGTTGTGGTCAGATCGGCTACGGCGCTGGCTGCTTCCTCCAGAGCCTCCACCGTGGTTTGATAGGACAAAACCTGTAAAGTTCTTGAGAGAGGCACTGGCGAAATCCGTCTGACTTCCTAATATCAGATTCTGGGGATGACGGCCGGAAATATGCGCCCGGCAATGAGGCGCGAACAGGGACGATAACGAATGAATATGCGCAATATCCTCGTTTGGGTGATTTTGTTGGTTCTGCTTGTAGTGTTGTTCAACCTGCTACAGGGCCCGCAGGGACAGCCTGCACCCCGTGAAATCAACTATTCGCATTTCATGGATCAGGTCGAGACCGGTCAAGTGAACTCGGTCACTATTCAGGGTGAGACCATTACCGGGCAAACCTCAAGCGGAGCCATCTTCCATACCACGGTGCCCGATGACGCCAATGTTACTGACGCCCTGCGTGACGCCGACGTGGACATCACCGCCCAGTCTCCCGACCAGGGCCGCATAAGCCTGCTGGAGATTCTGATCAGCTGGTTCCCCATGCTGCTGCTGATCGGCGTCTGGATATTTTTCATGCGCCAGATGCAGGGCGGGGGGCGCGGTGCAATGGGCTTTGGCAAGTCCAAGGCCAGGTTGCTGACCGAAAAAACCGGCCGGGTCACGTTTGATGACGTGGCGGGCATTGATGAGGCCAAGGAGGAGCTTCAGGAAATCGTCGAATTTCTCAAGGATCCCTCCAGATTTCAACGTTTGGGCGGCAAGATTCCCAAGGGGGCGCTGCTGGTGGGTCCTCCGGGCACCGGCAAGACCTTGACTGCGCGCGCGGTGGCCGGTGAGGCGGGCGTGCCTTTCTTCACCATCTCCGGCTCTGATTTCGTGGAAATGTTTGTGGGGGTGGGCGCTTCTCGTGTGCGCGACATGTTTGAACAGGCCAAAAAGAACGCGCCCTGCATCATTTTCATTGATGAGATCGACGCCGTAGGTCGTTCGCGCGGCGCCGGTCTGGGGGGCGGCAATGATGAACGCGAACAGACTCTCAACCAGTTGCTGGTGGAGATGGATGGTTTTGAATCCAACGAAGGCATTATCCTCATCGCCGCCACCAACCGCCCAGACGTCCTGGACCCGGCGCTGTTGCGTCCGGGTCGGTTTGATCGCCAGGTCGTGGTGTCCAATCCCGACATTGTCGGGCGCGAGAAGATTCTCAAGGTCCATATGCGTGAAATCCCGCTGGCTGACGATGTGAACCGCAAAGTGATCGCGCGCGGCACGCCGGGCTTTTCCGGCGCTGATCTGGCCAACCTCGTGAATGAGGCCGCTCTGTTGGCGGCGCGCCGCAACAAGCGTCGGGTGTCCATGGCCGAGTTTGAAGATGCCAAAGACAAGGTGATGATGGGGCCTGAGCGCCGCACCATGGTGATGAGCGAGAAAGAAAAGATTCTGACTGCCTATCACGAATCCGGTCACGCTATTGTAGCGCTGAATGTTCCGGCGGCGGATCCGGTGCACAAGGCCACCATCATCCCGCGCGGTCGCGCGCTGGGCATGGTCATGCAATTGCCTGAGAACGACAAGGTCTCCATGACCCATCAGGAAATGACCTCGCGTCTGGCTATCATGATGGGGGGGCGTGTCGCTGAAGAGCTGAAATTCGGTAAAGAAAACGTCACCTCCGGCGCTGCTAGCGACATCAAACAGGCCACTCGTCTGGCGCGGGCCATGGTCACACAATGGGGCTTTTCGGAAGAGGTCGGTCCGGTTGATTACGGAGAGGACCAGGGCGAGGTGTTCCTGGGCCAGCAACTGGTTCAATCCTCCTCTATCTCCGCCGAAACCGCCGCCAAGATTGAAAAGGAAGTCAAGGCGCTGGTCGAAGACGGTTTGGCTGAGGCGCGTCGGATACTGATCGAGAAAAACGATGACTGGGTCACATTGTCTGAAGGTCTTCTCGAATATGAAACCTTGTCCGGTCAAGAAATCATTGAGCTCTTGAAAGGTCACAAGCCTCATCGCGACACTGACATGCCGACCGGAGCTGGTAACGACATCCCGACCTCTGGCGCTGTGCCGGTTATTGACGATGACGAGGAAGACAGCCTCGATGCCGGCGGTTTTGCACCAGAGCCAAGTCGCGCCTGATCGCGTCCAACCTTTTATCCTCGCGCAGTTTCACAAAGACGTTTATGGGCGATCATCCTTATACAGACCTTCCGCCATCAGCGTATTGGCGCACCGGCGTTGCCGATATGGGAGGGGCGCCAAACAAGGCTTGTCATACTCCAAAATGGCCAATCACGCGCTCTGATCGTATTGTTACTGCGGGCAGTTGCTTTGCTCAGCATATAGGTCGGTTTCTAAAGCGCGAAGGGTTTAACGTGCTGGATGCAGAACCCGCCCCCGAGCTCTTGCCAATCTCGCTGCACGGCGCCTATGGCTATGGCATTTATTCAGGACGCTACGGCAACGTCTATACAGCTCGCCAGATGCTTCAGCTCGCGCAGGAGGCGTTGGGTCAGCGCCCATTGAGCACAGAGGTGTGGGAGCGGGATGGAGCCTACTTCGATGCTCTGCGCCCGACCATTGACGTGGGCGGGCACGGCGCCCCGGACGCTGTGCTAGCGCATAGAAAAGCACATATGTCGGCAGTTCGTGAGTTGTTGTTGGCCGCTGATATCCTCGTTTTTACATTGGGCCTGACAGAAACATGGGAAAACGTGGACACGGGACGGGTCTATCCGGTTTGTCCAGGTGTTGTGGCGGGGCAATTTGACGACAGACGTTTTCGATTTCGGAACCTCACATTCCACGACACGCTCGAAGACATGATGTTATTAAGGAATCTATTATGTAACTCCCGGAGTGGCGAAGCGCCCAAGATGCTTCTAACCGTCTCACCTGTGCCGCTCACTGCGACTGTAAGTGGAAAGCATGTGATGCAGGCGACTGTCTATTCCAAAGCAGTACTACGTTCGGTGGCAGGATATGTGAGTGATCATTACCAGGATGTTGACTACTTCCCATCATATGAGATTGTCGCAAATCCTTGGACAAAAGAACAACATTATGA
>RKRX01000221.1 GCA_007571185.1 Oceanicaulis sp. | reverse complement strand
GAGTGCGACAGGAAAGCCGGTCTCACAGCTACAGACCAGTCGGGCTCCGAAGCGCTCAATATCGGCCAGTTCGTCTTCCGCCTGAGCGCGGGATGGCGGAGTTTGGGGCGCGTGGCGTCCGCCGCGTCTCGCCAATCGGGGCAGAGCGTCCAGAGCGGCTTCAGGCGAGCGAAAGCACTCAATCAGTTTGGCGAAGATGACAGGACCCACCCCAGGCGTACGCGCCAGTCGCAACCAGTCCAGGCGGGTCTGTGAGGATAGGTTATGCCCGGTCACGTTTTTCTGGCTCCGATCCCAGGTTCTTCGCCTTTGAGGAGACGGCTGATATTGTCCTGATGGCGCCAGTACAGCAGCACCGCCAGAAACAGGGCAAGCAGAGCCACATCCTCACGCCCGAAGGCATAGGCCAGAACCGGGGCCGCCGCAGAGGCGGCCAGGGCCGATAGTGAGGATATGCGGAACACCAGTGCAGTTCCCAGCCAGGTCAGGCAAGTCAGAATCCCCACCGGCCAGAAGGCGGCCAACAGCACGCCCAGAAAAGTAGACACGCCTTTTCCACCCTTGAATTTGAGCCAGATCGGAAAGCAATGTCCGAAGAAAGCGGCGGCGCCTGCGATCAGGCCGGCGGAGATGGAGATCAGAAAGGTGAACATCAGGCAGGCTAGGCCCGCCTTGCCCGAGTCCAGGATCAGAGTGGCCAGCGCCAGATCCTTGCGACGTGTGCGCAACACATTGGTCGCACCGATATTGCCTGAACCTACATCCCGGATATCACCAAGTCCGGCGAGCCGGGTCAGCAGCAATCCGAAGGGCGCCGAACCGAGTAGATATCCGCCAGCCATCGCTGGCAGGAGAAGCATCGGATCAAAAGACATGATCAATTTTCCATTTGATGGACAATGGCGCCTCTGACGACTGTAATCAGGCGGCGCCCGAGCAGACGGCGCCCCTTGAAGGCGCTCATGGATGTACATTGCATTTTTCCACGTCCGTAAACCACGGGTGCATCGGGATCGAAAATCACCAGATCGGCGGGCGCCCCTTCCGTCAACTGACCCTGGTCAAGGCCCAGAATATCCGCCGGACCGCAGGTGACCGGTTTCAACGCTTCGGCCAGAGACAGGCCGCTATCCTGGGCCAGGGTGTTCAGAGCTGGCAACAGCGCTTCCAGCGTAGCTGATCCCGGCGCCGCTTCGGGGAAGGGACGCGCCTTGCTCTCGTCGAGGCAGGCGCGATGATCGGAGACCACCGCATCAATCCGCCCCCGCGCGAGAGCTTCGATCAGTGCAAGGCGATCTTCTTCACTGCGTAGAGGCGGATCAAGGCGGAAGCGTGCATCTAGCCCGCCGGTGTCTATAGTGTTGAAGATCAGATGGCTGATCGGCGTGGTCACCGCGATTTCAAGACCATTGGAACGCGCTTCAAGGGCGGCTTCAATCCCTGCCGAGGTGGTGACTCGGTCAAGAATCAGACGTGCGCCGGTCAGATTGACCAGGGCGGTGTTGCGACGGATCGCTATGGCTTCGGACAGAGCCGGTCGCGCCGGCAGACCCAATCGCATGGCCAGATCGCTTTCTGTAGCGACAGTGTCCCGGCTGAGCCCGGGATCCTCGGGACGCAGGCTGACCCAGGCGTCGAATCCGCCAGCATAGGCGAGTACGTTCCGGGCCAGGCGGGAATCGGCGATCGGCGCCCCGCCATCACCTACCAACACGGCGCCGGCGCGCAGATTGAGACCAATCTCAGTCACGCCGTTCCGGGAATTGACCGCCATGGCGGCGGCATGCAGTCGGACCGGACTGTTCGAGGCGGCGGCGTTTACCGTGTTAAAATCTTCGGGTCTGTACAGCCCGTCACCGCTATCAGGCGCCAGACACAGCGTGGCGATTCCGCCTGCCGCCGCTGCGTGCGCTGCTGCTTTCACACCTTGTACGCCGGTGCTGCCGGGGTCGGCTGCACAGCGTAGGTCGATGAGCGCCGGCGCCAGCACGGCCCCTTTTACATCAATGACCTGTTCATGCTCTTTGGTTGTAAGATGACCGCCCATCTCCGCGATCTCACCGTCGGCGATGCGTAGGGCTCCGGGTTCATCCAACCCCGTAGCCGGGTCCACCAGCCGCGCGTTCACAAACAGCATCATGCTTCATCCCTCCGGTCATCGACGTCATGGGTGCGCATGTCTGCGATTGATTGATTGGGCGCACGACCGGTTACCAGTTCGAGAATGGCCGATCGCACCGCAACCCCGCTTTCGACCTGTTCGAGGATGACCGTTCGATCAAGGTCATCAGCCAGAGCTTCGTCGATTTCCACACCGCGGTTTATCGGGCCGGGATGCATGATTAGGCAGTCTTGCGCCGCCCGTTCCAGACGCTGGTGGGTCAGCCCCCACAAAGTCGCAAATTCGCGATCAGAGGGCGTCAACTTGCCTGTCATGCGTTCTTTCTGGATGCGCAGAGCCATGACCGCGTCACATCCTTCAAGCGCCTCATCAATGTCGTGAAAAACACTCACCCCCCAGCGGTCGGCGTCGGCGGGCAAGAGCGTGGCCGGTCCGCACAGGCGCACATCCGCATGGAGCAGGTTCAGAAGCGATATGTTGGAACGCGCCACGCGCGAATGCAGAATATCGCCCACAATCAGGATGCGCTTGCCGCCTATACCGCCCCATCGCCGGGCCAGGGTGAAGGCGTCCAGCAAAGCCTGGGTGGGGTGCTCATGGGCGCCATCGCCGGCATTGATTGTTGGAACACCCGTGACCCGGGCGAAATGGGCGGCCGCACCCGCCGCCCTGTGTCGTACGACCAGGATGTCAGACCGCATGGCGGCCAGGGTCAACGCGGTGTCATTAAGGCTTTCTCCCTTGGAGATGGAGGCATTGCCGGGAATGAAATTGACCACATCCGCACCTAGCCGTCTGGCGGCGATTTCAAAACTTGCCTGCGTCCGGGTGGAGTTCTCAAAAAACAGATGGATTTGGGTCAAACCCGCCAGAGTGCGAGTGTTTTCTTCATTGTGCCGAGCGGCGTCGAAATGATGCCGAGCGCGTTCAAAAATCATCTGGACATCCAGCGGATTGAGATCCCCGACGCTGAGAAGACTATCCCGAGGGAAATCATAGGTGAAGCCGGTGCGCTCCATTGAAGGTCTCCCGAAAAGCGTTCATGGCGGTATAGGCTTGTCCCTGATCAAGAGCTAGAGGCGCATGTGGAAAGCCGGGCAAAACAGGAAGGTCGAATGGAGCTTCAATCACTGTGCCTTCAGCAGGGTCAGGCTGTTGCTGTGTGGCCTAATCGGGTGACCGGGCGGCAATCTCCCACAATCGTTTCGCTGCTTCGCTGGCGGGTAGGCGCCCCTCGGCCACGGCGTGTTCCAGCTCCGGCGCGGCGCGTACGACGCCGATATTGCCATGAAAGTCTGTCAGAATGCGTTCTTCCACCATGGACCATAACCAGCGCACCTGCTGGCCGGCGCGCTTGGTCCGAAGCGCCCCCGCCTGCTCCAGCGCCTTGCGGTGAGTCTGTACGGTGTCCCATAATGTCCCGATGCCATCACCGGTCAGGGCTGAGCCCTTCAGAACCATGGGAGACCAGTGCGGGCTGACCGGATCGAACAGGTGCAGCGCCGCCTCCAGATCGCGTGCGGTCTGATGCGCCGAGATTTCATTCTCGCCGTCCGCCTTGTTCACGAACAGGATTTCAGCGAGCTCCAGAAGGCCCTTCTTGATGCCCTGAAGTTCATCGCCGGCGCCGGGCTGCATCAAAGCCGCAAACACATCCACCATGTCCGCCACCATGGTTTCAGATTGACCGACTCCGACGGTTTCCACGATCACCACATCATAGCCCGCCGCTTCGCACAGCAGCATGGATTCGCGAGTTTTCTTCGCCACTCCGCCCAGCGATCCTGCGTTGGGAGAAGGGCGGATAAAAGCGTTATGATCCACCGCCAACGTGCTCATCCGGGTCTTGCCGCCCATGATTGCGCCTTTGGTGCGGGCGGAGGACGGATCTCTAGCTAGCACCGCCTCCTTGTGGTCCCGCGCGGTCACATGGGCGCCCAACCCTTCGATCCGGG
>RKRX01000224.1 GCA_007571185.1 Oceanicaulis sp. | reverse complement strand
CAGCTGTATAATCGGGCTTTTCCCATGATGATGACGGCAGCGGGCGCCATCGCCCCCGCCAAAACATTCGTCATGGGCGCCGGAGTGGCGGGGCTGCAGGCCATCGCCACCGCCCGCCGCTTGGGCGCTGTCGTCTCCGCCACCGATGTGCGCGCCGCCGCCAGGGAACAGGTCGCCTCGCTCGGCGCGAAATTCATCGCTGTCGAGAATGACGAGTTCAAGGCGGCGGAAACCGCTGGCGGTTACGCCAAGGAAATGAGTGATGATTACAAGGCCAGACAAGCCAAACTGATCGCCACCCACATCGCTAAGCAGGACATTGTGGTGACCACGGCGCTGATCCCGGGCCGTCCCGCTCCGCGCCTGATCAACAAAACCATGGTGGACAGCATGCGTCCGGGCTCAGTCATCATTGACATCGCCGCCGCCAATGGCGGCAATTGCGAGCTGACCCAGGTTGACAAGGTGGTGAATCATAACGGTGTGAGAATCGCCGGGTTTTCCAATCTGCCCGCTCGGCTAGCTGCTGACGCCAGCCAGCTTCTGGCCAAGAATCTGGTCAATCTCTTCCCTCTTCTCGTTGATAAGGAAGGCGCCTGCGCCCCCCATTGGGATGATGAGATCATCAGGGGCATGGCCCTGACCAAGGACGGTGCAGTGATTCATCCTAATCTTGTAAGCAAGGCCGTATGATAACCCTGCTGAAATTCTTTTTCCCGTCCATCCACCGATCAGGAGCTCTTCATGGAAGCCGTTGATCCTTTCATCTTCCGTCTGGCGATTTTCGTGCTCGCGGTCTTTGTGGGCTATTACGTGGTCTGGTCAGTGACCCCCGCTTTGCACACCCCGTTGATGAGCGTGACCAACGCTATTTCCTCGGTGATCATTGTAGGCGCGCTTGCAGCCGCTGGTGCGGCCGCCGCCAACCCCGCCAACCCGTTCGGCAAAAGCGTGGGCGCGCTTGCAGTCTTGCTCGCCAGCATCAATATTTTCGGGGGTTTTCTGGTCACCCAGCGCATGCTCGCCATGTACAGGAAAAAAGACACTGTTGACGTCAAGTTGAAGGCGGGAGAATAGGCCATGCCCGCAGATCTCGCAGCGCTGCTCTATCTCGTCTCCGGCATCTTCTTTATTCTGGCGCTGCGCGGATTGTCAAGTCCTGAAACATCCCGGCAGGGCAACTATCTGGGCATGGTCGGCATGGCGGTGGCCATCTGCACCACGCTCTTGTTCGTCAAGATGGATGGGACAGGCTTCGCCCTGATCGTCGGCGCGGTCGCTATTGGCGGCGGCATCGGCGCGATTATTGCACACCGTATTCCAATGACGAACATGCCGCAGCTGGTGGCGGCGTTCCATTCGCTTGTAGGTTTGTGCGCCGTTCTGGTGGCGGCCGCCGCGCTTTATGAACCGGCGGCGTTTCACATCGCCACCCCTGCCGGCAAGCTCAAATCCCTGTCACTGGTGGAACTGGCGCTGGGGGCAACCATCGGCGCCATCACTTTCTCAGGTTCGGTCATCGCCTTCATGAAACTTCAAGGTCTGATGAGCGGCGCGCCGATCATCTTTAACGGCCGGCACCGGCTCAATCTGGCGCTGGGGGCGGCGATCATCGTGTTCATCGTCTTTCTCACCGTATCGAGCGGCGATGTAAAGATGGCGTTCTGGATCATCACCCTTATCGCCCTGGTTCTGGGCGTGATGTTGATCATCCCCATCGGTGGCGCGGATATGCCTGTGGTTGTGTCCATGCTGAATTCATACTCGGGCTGGGCCGCCGCAGCTTTGGGCTTCACGCTGGACAACAACGCGCTTCTGATCACTGGCGCGTTGGTGGGATCATCCGGTGCAATCCTGTCCTATATCATGTGCAAGGGGATGAACCGGTCCTTCATCTCAGTGATTATGGGAGGGTTCGGCGCAGATGCGTCCGAAGCTGCTGCGGGCGCCTCGATGGATCGCGCCGCTAGGCAAGGGTCCGCCGAGGATGCCGCTTTCATCATGAAAAACGCCGGCAAGGTCATCATCGCGCCCGGCTATGGCATGGCGGTCGCCCAGGCCCAGCATGCGCTCAAGGACATGGCCGAGAACCTCAAGGCGCAAGGCGTGGATGTGTCCTACGCCATTCATCCGGTCGCCGGACGCATGCCAGGGCACATGAATGTGTTGCTGGCGGAAGCCCAAGTTCCTTACGATGAGGTGTTTGAGCTTGAAGACATCAACTCCGCATTCGCCACCGCCGATGTCGCCTTCGTGATCGGCGCCAATGACGTGACCAATCCGGCCGCCGAAGACGACCCCGCCAGTCCGATCTACGGCATGCCCGTGCTTCAGGTATGGAAGGCCAAAACCGTCTTCTTCGTCAAACGATCACTGGCCTCAGGTTATGCCGGTGTCGAGAACCCGCTTTTCTTCCGCGACAACACCATGATGCTTTTAGGCGACGCCAGGAAAATGAGCGAAAGCATCGTCAAAGCGCTCGGCTAGCCCGTACGACGTCGGCGCGATTGCATCGTCAGGTGACGTAGGTGACGTTTGCGCCACAAGTTGAAGGCATGCAGTTCCGCGTCGGATTTGATCGGCGCTTTACGATTCCTGTACGTCGGAGTGCGCAATGTAGTAGCTATTCCACCGTCACCGATTTCGCCAGATTGCGCGGTTGGTCCACGTCCGCGCCTTTCAAGGCGGCAGTGTGATAGGCCAGCATTTGCATGGGGATCGCCGCCACGATGGGCCGGATCAACTCGGGACAGGACGGCATGACCACCCGATGGGCGGCCACATCACCCGCCGCCGCCGCTCCTGCCGCATCGGTGATCAGAATCACATCGGCGCCGCGCGCAGCCACTTCCTGAATGTTGGACAGGGTCTTTTCAAACAGGGCGTCAAACGGCGCGACCACCACCACGGGCGTGCCTTCCTCGATGAGGGCTATGGGGCCGTGCTTGAGTTCACCCGCCGCATACCCTTCAGCATGAATATAGCTGATCTCCTTGAGTTTCAGCGCCCCCTCCATGGCAAGCGGGTGATACACGCCTCGCCCCAGATACAGCACATCGCGCACCGGAAGCAGGCGACGGGCGATCGGTTCGATCTCTTGGTCAAGAGCCAGGGCGTCGCTGATCCACCGCGGAGTTTCCAGCAGGTCGGACACAAAACCCGCTTCCGCCTCTGCATCCAGAACGCCTCGGGCGCGCGCCGCACCCACGGCCAGACAGGCCAATGCGGCAAGCTGGGCGGTGAACGCCTTGGTGGACGCCACCCCGATCTCGACGCCAGCCCCGATCATAGCCACCGCACCGGCTTCACGGGCAATGGAGGAGTTCTCCACATTCACCACCGCCAGGGTGGCGGCGCCGGCCAACCGGCAATGGCGCAAAGCCGCCAGTGTATCGGCGGTTTCTCCCGACTGCGAAACAAAAAGAGCCGCATCATGAGCCCTGATCACCGCCCTGATCCCAACCGCCCTCATCGCAATCGTGCTATCGCATCGCTCCAGCGCGGCGCAGTCAGGGTAAAGTAGTGAACCATCGCGCGCGGCGTTCTCTTGCTCCGCACGCAGACCGGGACATTTCACACGCAATCGATCACACCACTCGGGCATACTTTTCGGGCACCTAACTGGGGAGCGACAATGCGCATCACCGACATCGAAGTCATCTCGTTCAAATCGCAGACCAACAACGTCGGCACCCGATGGGGTTACGGCCAATGGCTGGATGAACCGCAGGAGACGACGCATTCGATAACTAAGATCTCCACTGATGAGGGCGTGTGCGGATACAACACCGGCGGCATGGGCGGCTACTTCCGCGGCGCCTTTCCGTCAGAGGTGGAGGCGATGGTCAAGAGCCTGCTCGTCGGCGAGGATCCGCTGAGTCGTGAGCATCTATGGAACCTGATGCGCGACAACAGCAACTTTCACGAATCGCTGATCGGAAATCTCGATTCCGCGCTCTGGGACCTCGCCGGACGCTACGCCGGGATGACGGTTTCGCAGCTGATGGGCAAGGCGCGCGAAAAGGTTCGCGCGTATGCCAGCACCTTCCCCAACATGGGCAGTGTCGAGGAGTACGCCGCCCACGC
>RKRX01000044.1 GCA_007571185.1 Oceanicaulis sp. | reverse complement strand
AAATGAGGCAATAAGGTAAAAATCTGTAGGACCGACTTCACTAAAGCAACGGGCCAGTCCATCCAACTATCAACATCATAGTTAAAATCAATTATCGCTCTCTTGAAAAAAACGGGCCAGCCCATCCCCACGATGTACCATTGGACCGTCCCGCTTATGACTCCCCCCAAAAAAACTGCGAAAACGAGCGCAAATGGTTCACCCACAAACGGATGCAACAATGTATGCAGAAGATGCCCTATTCCGAAAGCGGTTAGGAAGAAGGAGATGGAAGCGAGGAGGTAGGTGAAGGGCTGCCTTGGGGTAAAATTCGAGATAAGGTTCTTTTTCATGACGTTTCTCCATTAGAATGTGAAATTTGACACCCGGGGCGGGTTGCGCAGTCAGCTTGGGCCAGGTACTCGAGAGCAGGTCGCAACATCCCTGACAATTGGCTGGTTCCGATGTTAACCGGCAGGCGATTGTCGCCACTGGTAATCATGGCGAAGAGCACGAAGCGACGAGTTCCACATTCCGCTACGAGCGTTGCAGACCGCGCCATGGCGGTGGTTCCGCCTGCTATTTCGGGGCTTCCGGATTTTCCCCAGATCAGTCGGCACGCGACATCACTTAAGTGGCGTCCGATTTTGAAGAGAGTCCCGTCTGGACCAAGCGGAGCTCGCAAGATCGCCGCCGCTTTTGAACCATGCAGAGCGGTATAGCCTGCCAAAGAAAGATCGATCGCGCGCCCGGCTTCGCTGGAGATTATGGACAGGCCGCGAGAACGAAGAGGGTGTCCAAAACGACCT
Organism: Oceanicaulis sp.; assembly: GCA_007571185.1. GTDB lineage: Bacteria > Pseudomonadota > Alphaproteobacteria > Caulobacterales > Maricaulaceae > Oceanicaulis. The sequence goes on along the minus strand of RKRX01000044.1, from coordinate 13,267 downwards.
TCATCGATTGCGGCGGCCAGCGTCATCATTTGACTGGGGCTCGGCGTTCGGCCTATGCCGAGAGCGGCGCCTGTTGGCCCCATATCGGGCCCGAGCCAATTGAGCACATTATGCAAGTCGCGAATGTCTGCAGGATGATCTTCCGCCAGTGCCGCGAATGGCGCGTTCATCGACCGCGCTGTCGCAAAGCGGATATCGACGAACCCCGCCGGATCTGATTCACAGTCGGATACGGCTGACGGTCCACTCGCATTTGAAATGGTTCCGATCTGACGATTACAAAGTTCAGAATAACCCTTACGTGTGCCGAGCAGCACCAACGGGATTTTTGCCTGGCTCCCAAGACCAATGTCGGGAAGGTGGTGACGAATCACGCCGCGTTCTGAGCGGTGAGGCCCCGCGAGCAACCCACGCCGACTCGCGCCTGCCGCACGAAGCTCCAAAACTCCGTTTTCCTTGATCTCAGCGACGGCAAGCAGCCAATCCGGTTTTGACCGGCCGGGAACCATGCTCTGCACAAACAAGGGCGCCGATTTTTCCACCAACCGCTGCAGCTCAGCATCAAGTGTAAGATGAATGTCCGTGCGGTCTATTGTCGGGAAAATCAGAGGATCTTCAAGAAGCATCAGAATGTGTTCGCTGAGGCGCGGAAGGTGCGCTGCGGGAAGTTCAAATGCGTTTATCTCCTGCAAGGCTTCATCTTGCTCCTCCGACGATCGGGCGAGTTTTGGCACGCACTTGGATGCAGCCCTGTGCTTTGCTTTATCAAGCCGGGCATTCACCGAATTCTTCCATTTTTCGGATGCACCGTCGTAGGGCATGCGAAGAGGAAATCCGGCAGCGGCTGCAAAAAGGCATTTTTGCCCGAGAGAGGTTGGCATACCCCCGAACAAATGCTCCGCCGCAAGCCTTCCACCATACTCCCGTCCCCCATGCTCTTCAAGGACTGGCGATTGCCCGCTCAGGAAACGGGCGCGTAAAGTATCATTGCCTCGTAAGTAGCGAGCCTCAAAAATCGCCGTAGCGCGTAAATAGTTTATTTTTTTGAATAAACTCTTTTGTGGATGCGGATCTCCGGCCAGTTTTTCCACAAAACTCTGCATCGGAGAGGTGCCAGCAAACGGGCAGATCGTTTTCTTCTTTCCCTGAGAGGCGTGTTCTCGGGGGAAACCACCTCGCAGCCATCTCTCGGTCTCAAAACAAGCGAGACGTGCAAACCCGACCATGTCGATGCCAAAGAGCGTCGGGTCGGTTCGCTTGAAACGGCCTTCCAGTATCCCGATCGCTTTGGCAATCGCCCTCGCATTTTGGTCGTCAAATTCAGTGGTCATATGCTTGCCATAACAGTCCGGTTCCTGATGGCGACGCATGACTCCAAGCATGTGGCCTTTATCATCGCGCAGGAGAACTGAATCAGCGCAACGCCGGGCAACGGCGGCACGGTCCGCCACGGGGCTTTCGAGGCTGGCAATCCAGTCACGCGAAACCGGTTCCAAAAAGACCCAAACGAATACACCTGACACAATTGGAACGAGGACGAAGCGTGCCAGCGGTCTAATACCGTTCAAGGCTTTCCCCCAGCGGGGGTTTGAAAACTGACGCTTTCTCAATACCGGAGACCGCCACTGCCCACCGGTTATCGCCTCGAGAGACAGCCGAAAGTTGGTGACAGCTTGAAGGAGGTTTGAAAACTGACGCCTTGCGTCTTCCTTGTCGAGTTCCTGCAAGTAGGGATTTGGACGTCGACTAGCGCGTAGAGCTTCAAGCTTTCGTTGGCGCCTGTTATGATAGTCTCTGGCGCACTGACGCGCCGCCTCTTGAGAACCAGATGCATCGCTCATTTGCGTTGCTTCCGATGAGGTTGTGATCGCCGTACAGCATCCAGCAGCGACAGCACCATTTTCGCGATGGCCATTCCGGCCAGAAAGCCGGATGAGGCATGATCGCCAAGCTGAGCCACTAGCCGTTCGACCACTTCCGTTGGGCCGCCTGGAGTGAAAAAGACCGTCCACACAATCGCGACGACCAGCAGGGCGACAAGCATACGCGCGATGAAATCAATCTTGATGACAGCATGAAAAATTGCCGCGACGCTTGCTCCAACAAGACAATCAAAGGGATCATAGTTGAAACCGCCCTCAAGCATTGCGCCCTCCTCGTCCAAAAGGGAGGAGTCCTGCCGCCTTCACAGCGACACCTTTCGGAAATTTCCAGATTGCAAAGACAACAAGCCCCGCCAACACAATCCACACAGCTGGCCCGGCCTGCTGCTCGCCGAGTAGCAATGTTGCAATCCCTTGGAGCAGGCCCACCGCAAATATGATGGCGAGGCCAAGGCCGAGATATTCGGGTAGAGCAACCAGTTCGAATTGTTGCAGGAACCAGGTAATAACGAAGAGCGCACATGCGAGGATCGCCAGCCTGGCCTGCGCGAGCGTCGCAAGAACTCCAAAGAGGAATACGCCCGCAAGCACGAGCGCCAGATGTTCTGACGCAAACTGGTCGAGCATGTTCCAGTTGGCATCCACCTGTTGCCAAATTTGTTGAAAATAATACTCCATAATCAAAGGCCTCGCTGCACGCGACATATGGTTTGGGACGGTCTTTTATCGTTAAGTTGACAGAACTGATTTGGAACTTTTGAACCGATAGAAACAAGTAAAGAGAAGAGGTGATTGATTAACTGCCGACACCAATTCGGAAATTTTAGGTAGATGATACAGTTTTCAGGCTTTTTGACCTTTGGATTATGGAAAATGACCGACCTATCAGAGCATCGGGCATATACACCTATACGCTGTTTTATTGAATCGTCATCGCTGACCACAATAACATCATGGTTGTTATTGATCTGTTTGCGTACGCATTCAAGGATGTTAATCCGTTGATACTCTTTGCCTGAGTACTTTTTCAACCGTTCACTCTGTTCACGTGCACGCTCAGTGCAAAACCTGCCAAATTTACGCTCCGTTTCCTTAAGTGTTATGCCTTCCTTCTTTAATTCTTTGTGTTCATTGGGATCGAAATTATCAGCGACCACTATCACCTTTTCAGCACCTACCTCTTGCTTGAGTTCTCTGACCCGTTCTGGAATCATTCGTTGGCAGGAATCCCCAGAACAGCTTGCGTCAATCACCAGCGTGACGGGTGGGGTTGTTGAAGTTTCCGGAACAGGACTTACCTGCGGTGCTACGTTCCTTGACGGGGTGAAAGCGGGCTTCTCGAGAGGCTTGGCATTTGGATATGTATCTCTCTGAACCTCCGGTCTCAGGGGTGTGATTGAGAGGGTTCCGCTGTCTCCTGCCCCTTGAGATGTGGCCTGAGGGGACAAGTGTTGAACGCGCCTACTTGCATTTTTGGGACATACCTTGCTCTTTTCGGGCCTAACAACGAACCCGTCGACATAGCCATCGAACCTTATCTTGCGAGAAGCGTTGCACCGCTTCGCATAGAACGTTGCTGAGGTTCCCCCTTTGCGTGCGGCTTCACCGAGTGCTTTGCAGAGCTCACCATCTCCTGTAACCACCACTAGGTGATAATCACTGCGTATCAGCTCCTTTCCTTGAGCCAGGATATCATCATCCGCGTTGCGGCGGGTCAGGATTACTGTGATCCCGGCCTCGCGCAATTGATGGATTTGTTTGGCAGGAAGGCTTCCCGCGAATGCATAGGCTGTCTTCTCAGCGTCCACCTTACGCAGGAATTGACCCATCTCTTCGACATTGAGCGCGAGTTTCTTTTGGTTAGTGCGAAGAACGAGGTTGTCCACGTCTACGACACATGCGGTTTTGTGGGTGCTCATTGTGAGGCTCCTTGTTTGTTAATCATGGGTATTTCATACGGTGTTTGAAAGCAATATAATCATGAATCAGGAGAAGAGAAATAGGCAATAGAGGCCCAACTGCTTTTGCGCTGCTTTTGCATTGCTTTTGCTTAAATTTCTAAATTCTGTTCTATTTTTCGAAGGGTGTGTAAATTAATTTTGCTCCTTATCTTAAATGGTTGGGAATAAAGGCTCCGGTTAGATTTTACTGTTTTTCGACTTGCAGGAGAGTAGTTGGAAACCGGCGCCAGCAAGCGTCGGAGGATATGTTTTGGGTCAGATGGGCACCTCCAAAACCCTGGAAAAACAAAAACTTAACTGTGACCCCACAATACCCCCCCACCCGAAATGGGGGTTTTGATGGCCGCAGGTTCGGTCGATCTGGAGGTGACGCCGAGTCTGTGTGATGCTCCGCGGGCCGGCCCGAGAGTAAAACCATACCCTCATCGTTCATTTGGTGCCGTGGCATTTCGATAAGGGCATTTCGATGGGCGATTTCAGCGAGGCGCTGTGCGCGATTGTCGGGCCTGCTGCGCAAGGTCTTTCATCATCGACGATCAGCCGTGAGAAGGCGACATGGTGGGAAGAGCACCAGGCTTTGGAGCAAGCGCGATCTTGAAAACAAGCGCTATGTCTACATCTGGACTGACGGAGTGTGCTTTACGCCGTGCATGGACAGCGATCGGCGGTGTATGCTGGTGGTTATCGGTGTTGATGAACACGGCAAGAAGGATGGGCTAGCAATTGAGGACGGGTTTCGGGAGAATGTCGACAGCTGGCGCGACCTGCTCGAGGGGGCTCAAGAGCCGGAATCTTCGCGAGCCGCCGGCACTGACCACTGGCGACGGGCGCTGGGGTTCTGGACGGTGCTGCGCGATGTCTACCCTGACCCGTGCGAGCAACGCCGCTGGGTGCACAAGACGTCAAACGTATTGGGCGCGATGGCCAAGTCTGTTCATGAGAGGGCCAAAGCTGATCTTCAAGACATCTCGGTGGCACAGACACGGGACAAGGCCAACGCTGCTTTCGACCTCTTTGTTGCGACCTACGGCGTGAAGTACGAGAAGGCGGCGGCCAAGCTGGTGAAAGATCGCGACGAGTTGCTAATCTTTTACGGCTTCCCGACGGAACCCTTCAGGCACATAAGGACGGCCAACCCGATCGAGAGCGTCTTCGCCACCGTGCGCAATCGCACGCGCAAGACCGTACCCTGTGTGGTTTTCAGATTGATGATGTCAGCGAGGAAGAAGTGGCGCAGGATATCGAAACTGAACCGCCTGCCAGAGGTCATACAAGGGGTTGACTTCAAAGACGGGATGAAGCAGCTTCAAGCTATCGCCTGATCATGAATATCACCAAACTTGGGGCATAGCTCAAGTGGGTTTTCTGCTTACCACTCTTCAAAATCCATGTGTAATTTGACGTTGGGGTGATGTGTGTGATTCAAGGGGCCTCCACTGCCAATTTGGGAGGCTAACATGGCGATGAACAAGAGTTTTTCTCAGCTTCATTCAAGGATCGAAGCCGATTTTCACGACCGCCTGCCAAGGTATCATACGTCACGCCGGGAGGGTTTGTCGCTGTTCGCGAGCATGATCTTGAGCACACGCAGCGTCAATCTGATGGAGAATGCAGCGGTCTTGCCTCGTGATATTGGCTCGGTGGACCACCGCTATCAGTACATTTCACGGGTTTTGGGTCATGACCCTATCGATCCTGATCAGGTCATGCAGGCCTGTGCCAGTGAGATTTTCCGCCGCCAGCGTGAGGGAGGACAAACCCTTGTGCTGGCCCTTGATCAAAGCAGGCGCAATGAGGGTCATGAGATTTTGATGGTGTCGGTGCGCACGCGCAAGCACGCCCTTCCCCTCGCTTGGCGTGTGCGACAGACCCAAGGGTCAATGGGCTGGCGTGCAGGGCGCGATCTGCCCCTCGAGCCTTTCGCCCATGGCTGCCTGAGGGTGCGCGTGTGGCGCTGGCAGGCGACAGGTTTATGGCACAGCCCGCCTGATCGAAGGGTGTCAGCAAGCGGGTTGGGGCTACCGTCTGCGCGGTACACGGGCAATCTCACAGTGCACCCTCAAGGCGGTGAACTCGCCAGCGGGGGAGATTATCAAACTGGCCCCCGAAGGCCTTGTGGATGCGGAACTTTATGAGACGGGCATCATCACCAATATCGGCGTGATCCATGAAAAAGGGTATAAGGAACCGTGGATCATTGCCATGGACGAGGGCCCCATCTTGAATACACCGTTCTCGAGTATGGCATGCGCTGGGGTATTGAGGCCCTGTTCTCCGATTTCAAGACCCGGGGTTTTTCCATCACCCAAAGTCAGATCAAAAAGCCTGACCGATTGGCGCGTCTTGTCCTGGTGCTGGCCATCGCCATGTATGGGCGGTCTCAACGGGAAGGGTCCAAGAGCGCGGCGAAAAAAGGGGGGCCGAAAAGCCCGAAGATCCCCATGCTCGCTCTTCAAAGCCGGGCTCCGCATCATCCGAAGATGTCTCGCTGGCTATGCCAAAATCCCTAAACTCTGGAAGGTCTGGATCCATTGAAGGGTGGTAAGGGGTTTTCTGATTTGACCGTGGTGTACGAATCGCGGTACAGTCCTTCCTGTAACCCGGAGCCTGTCTCCATCAAACATTTCCGTTGCCGAAAGTGAGAAGTTTTTTTGTATCTCGCTGTGACGGAGTCGCATGCTAAGGAGCAAGTACGATGACTACTGCTGAGATGACTACTGTTGCTGATTTCCTAAAGAAGTGGTTTTTAATGTGCGCGATTGAGGGAGTTAAGACAGAGACAAAGATGATTAAAAAAATTCAAGATGGTAAAAATGAAAGTATGAGCCCGTGGTTATTCGGTCGAAAAAAGATTAGTAAAAAATCAGATAATGGAAAAATAGAAGTCAAGGAAGATAAAATTCGTGAATTTTTCAAACCTATGATTGATAAATACCACTCCGAATTTAAAGAAAAGAATAAAGAATTCGATGATAAAGATATTTACAAATGGGATTGTGCAAAGTTTGCCTGCTGTTTGAATAATGAGCAACAAGAAAAGCTGATTGACGTAATTAAACGTAACTTTGAAACTGTTGGTGAAAAAATATGTAAACAAATCAAGATAGAAACAGGTTTTAAAAAATCTCTCATAGAAAGGGTTGCATCTCTACATAAGCGTTCATGTCAAGATGAGACTTCAGAACCAGTATTGGAATTTGTCCGTTCATCGAAATTTGCCTGTTTTTGTGCTAAAGAACAGCGATTATCGGAAAGAAAAAAGCATGGATTTGAAGTCTGGTTCTCTGAGCCAGAAGGTTCTGAGCCAACAGGTATTGAAAAAGCGGTTGTTAAAAATATTATGGAGGAAAAGAAAATCGATCAACGTCATTTGTGGATGAATCCAGAATGTGCAGTTCAGTGGGAGGAAATTACTGAAGACTCCGGGTACGCTACGTACCAAGCTTGCCACAACAGTCTAAAAGCACTTGTCCACGAAAAAGATTTCAAGGACGCTATAACTAATCCCGAATTAATAGAAAATGTTGTGATGTTGGGCGGTGGAGGTGCTAGGGCGAAAGATGAAGTTATGCTTGAAGCATTACGCACTATAAGCAAGGACCAAAGTAAAAAGATAGATTACATAGTGCTCGATATGAGTCCCTTCATGATCGAAAATGCACGATCTAATGTCACTAAGCAGAAAAAATCCATTACAGGAAAGGGTCCGGGTTTTTCTTTATCTCATGTGGAAGAAAGATATATTAGAGCAAACTTTTTTCATCTTGAAGATGCTCAAACTAAAATAAAAAATTCGGATGAATCTAGAACACTGTTTATGATGACCGGTGGAACATTTGGGAATATTAATGAGGAAGATTTTTTAAAATCACTAAATAAGATATCGATTCCTGGTGATTTATTAGTTATTGCTGTCAGCCACTATACGGGTCAATGGTTAAACGTCAATAAGGATTCTTCCGAGTCCAGTTATTATGCAGAGTCAATTAAGGATCTTTTGTTACCAATCTTAAGCAATATTATAACACATGATAAAGTAGATGGTATGACACGTAAAAAACCCGCTGAAATAATTAATGATATTTGGAAATCAAAAAAATCTAAACCTGTTCCTGATGAATCGTCATGTTTCTCTAACACAATGAAGCGATCGCTAGTTTTAAAAGTTGGAAATATTACCATAGAAGCACTTAAACAAAATGTCTACCAAACAGAATCATTAAAAAGCGGTATGAAGGAATTCGGTTGGGATCCTGTATGCTGCACTGCTGAAAAAGATGTTAGAAAAGATGGATGCACTTTTAATCAGTTTATGTTTATGAAGAAACCAGATAGTTAACCTGTCTGATGTCTGTTCCACGCGAAATAAGATTGTGGAGAAGCACTCATGCCATATTTGGACACCTCTAATTCGGATGGGTGGGCGGTTAATGTGGGATCACTGCTAAGTCTTTATTCTTCTGGCTTCTGCCCCTCGAAATGGATGAGCATTGAGCTTAGGTGTTGAGTTTTTAGAAGTGTCCATTTGATCCTGTTTTGATCTCAGCGAGTGGATTTTCCGGTTTTGGACACGTTCAGACTGCGATCTGTCGGCGTTTGTGGAAAATCAGGCAACGGAAGTTGTGGCTCAGGTTCGATACTGTAACCGGATATCTTGAGGTTGCTAGGATACGATTGACCAGAGGCACGTCGCAATCTCCAGCACAAAATCACATAGCCGCACAGAAGCCAAGAGGATAATTTTTCAAACACGATATCCCCGAGACTTCAACCCGAACTTCTTCCCAAACGATGCGCCTGAGCGCAACTGAAGCTTCATGAGTATTCACGATGCAAAGCTGGACCGGGTTATTGACCGATTCGACCAGGTTGAAGCGCGTTTGGGGGCCGCCGCAGACGTTGGCGAGATTGTATCGCTTTCCAGGGAGCACGCCGAGCTTAAACCTGTAGCGGAGAAGGCGCGTGAGTTAAAGGCGGTGCGCGAGAATCTCAGGCAAGCCGAAGCGATTATCACTGATGGCTTCGATAGAGACATGGTCGAGCTGGCTGAGCAGGAGCGTCTGCACCTAAGAGCAGCGCTACCTGATCTCGAACGGGAGCTACAGCGCCTGCTGGTCCCGAAAGACCGCGATGACGATGCGCCCATTATGCTGGAAATTCGCGCCGGCACAGGTGGGGTTGAAGCGGCGCTCTTCGCTGGTGATCTTTTCCGCATGTACAAGCGTTATGCCTCCCTGCAGGGCTGGAAAGTTGATGTGATCGAGGCTAATCGGATCGAATCGGGCGGGTTCAGGGAAATCGTCGCGTCTGTCACTGGCAAAGGCGTGTTCGGCAATATGAAATTTGAATCTGGGGTGCACCGGGTTCAACGCGTGCCTGTCACCGAATCCGGCGGACGAATACATACTTCTGCGGCGACGGTGGCGGTGTTGCCTGAGCCCGAGAACGTTGAGATCGACATCCGGGACGAGGATATCCGCATTGACACCATGAGAGCGTCCGGCGCTGGCGGTCAGCATGTGAACAAGACCGAATCCGCAGTGCGTATGACCCATCTTCCCACCGGCATCATGGTCGTCAGCTCTGAAAAATCCCAGCACCAGAACCGGGCTATCGCTATGCAGGTGCTCAAGGCGCGTCTGTACGAGAAGGAACGTCAGGAGAAGGAGGAGGAACGCGCCGCCGAACGTAAGGGGCAGGTGGGTTCTGGCGACCGATCCGAACGGATTCGCACCTATAACTTTCCCCAGGGGCGGGTTAGTGATCACCGGATCAATCTAACCCTGCACAAACTTGATGATATCCTGGCCGGGGATGCGCTGAACGAGGTGATTGACGCACTGCTGGCGGAAGATCAGGCCGCCGGGCTTGCCGCCATGGAAAACGCTTGATCATGATGACTCGGGCTCAGGCGGTCAGGGCGGCCTGTGATCGATTGATTGCGGCGGGGGTGGATGATCCTGAGAAGGATGTATGGCGCTTGATGGCTGATGCCAGCGCACTCGGCTCCGTGTGTCTGATCACGGAGATGACGACGACTATTCCGGTTGAAGAACAGGCGCGGTTTTGGGCCCATATTGAACGTCGGGTCCGGCGTGAACCGCTGTCCCAGATTTTGGGCCTGCAATCTTTCTGGACGCTGGAGTTGAAGGTCAGTTCTGATGTGCTGGCCCCGCGTTCGGACACCGAGGTGTTGGTGGATGCCGCACTGGCCGTGGTCTCGGACCGCGATGCACCTCTGAAGGTGCTGGACATCGCCACCGGTTCGGGCGCGATCATGCTCGCTTTACTCAGCGAATTGCAGGCTGCGCAGGGTGTGGGGACCGATCTCAGCGCGCCTGCCCTGGCGATTGCAGCGGAGAATGTGCGCCGTTGCGGTTTTCAAGATCGAGTGCAACTGGTGCGGACGCGCTGGGCGGACAGTCTTGAAGCCTCTTTTGACCTTGTAGTGTCCAATCCGCCCTATATCGCTAGCGCGGTGGTGGATACGCTTGAGCCTGAAGTGCGTGATCATGAGCCGCGCCTGGCGCTTGATGGAGGAGTTGACGGGCTCGATTCCTATCCGTATCTGCTTGGTGAGGCGCGCCGGCTGTTGAAACCGGGCGGCTGGGCGCTGTTTGAGATCGGTTATGACCAGGGTGTTGCAGTGCAGGCGTTGGTGGAGGCGACGGGAGTGGAATCGGTTGAGATTCTGCCTGATCTGGCCGGACGTGATCGCGTGGTGAGGATTCGATACGATCAGGGTCAAACCCTCCGTGCAGAAAAGCACTGGAATTGTCCTTGAATCCTGTCTAGGGTGCAGCCAGGTTCGGCGCGGGGTATGATCGGGGCAGAGACGACTCTGGTCAGTTTTGGTATCGTCCGGGCCGATTTATCGGTTCACATGCTATCGAATGGGCGCGCCTTCAAGGCGCTGCATGGCGGCCACGCGCAATCAAAAATCAGTGAGGTCAGGTTTTGAATATGAAGCGTCAACGCGGACGAGGCCGTAAATCTGGAGCGCCTAGTCATCGTTCCTCTTATGAGAGTAACGGGCCGAATGTGAAGGTGCGTGGCGCCCCTTCCCACATCTATGACAAATACATTCAGCTGGCGCGCGATTCTTCATCTTCCGGCGATCGTGTGATGGCCGAAAACTATTATCAGCACGCTGAGCACTATCTGCGCATCCTGCAGGTCGACCAGCTCAAGCGTGAGGAGCTTGAGATGGAAACCGAAGAGAGAGATGTCATTGAAGGGCGCATGAGCCCTGGTAGCAGCGCCTCCGGTGAGGATCCACCGCGCCCGCGCCGGTCTCGCGACCGGCGTCGCAAAGAGGGGGCGGCGGGGGGTGAGGATCCACTGCAGATGGTGGAGCCCCAGGCTGGGGACTTCGCCCGGATGGGAAAGTTTAGACGTGGGAATCAATCCGAGGATAGTTCACACTAGCGCACTTGCACCCGCCCTTCCGGTGTTGACGACAACGTTCGGAAGGGGGCCTGATGATACGCCCGCGTCATCAGAGCGGATTGGCGGCGACGGCGATCCTGATCGGTCGCTTAATCTATTCCAGATTGAACGTTGGGAAAAGGTTTGGAGATTCGCGCTCCAGCCCCTCTCATCAGGAAATCAGCGCCTCCGGCGCAAACGACGCCAGAACCGGCGGCGCTCGGGGCGCGGTTGGGGTTTCAGGTTCTGCACGAACTCTCTTGCACAGGATCGCCATGAGTATTTTTCCGCATAGGTGCGGCAATTTTCACGTTTTATTTCAAGTGCTTCCAGGCAGGCGGTTCTGAGATCGTCATTGACCGAGCCTGCATTCGATCCGGGGATGATATCCTTGGGACCGTCGGCGATGTAGGCGGCTACCGGTGTGCCGGTCGCCATGGATTCCAGGATTACCAGACCAAAAGTATCGGTGAAGCTGGGGAAGACCATGACATCGGCGTCAGCGAAATGGCGTGCTAGTTCATCCCCGGATTTGTTCCCAGAGAACATCACATCGGGATACTTTGCCTTGAGCTCGTCCAATTGCGGGCCGGAACCAACCACAACCCTGGCGCCCGGTAAATCCAGATCGAGGAAAGATTCGATGTTTTTCTCGACGGCCACCCGTCCGACATAGACAAAGATTGGTCCCTGCAGACCCTCATAGATGCTTTTTCCGCCCATATGGCGCTTGTCAGGATGAAACAGTTCGGTATCCACACCGCGCGCCCACGGGGTGATATTGTTGAAGCCTCGCTTAGCGAGCATGTTGCGCATGGACGGCGTGGCGACCATGAGCCGGTTTCCCAAATTGTGGAAGCGACGCATAAACCAATAACCTGCCGAGACTGGAATGAAGGGGAAGCGCGCTTTCACATATTCAGGGAACTTGGTGTGGTAGCTGGTCGTGAAGGGCAGTTTCCACTTCAGGCAAATCGCACGGGCGGCTTGGCCCAGCGAGCCTTCAGTAGCGATGTGGATCGCTTCGGGCTCGAACGCTTTGAATCGGGCTTCCAGATTGGTGCGGGCGCCAACGGCGATCCTGATCTCGGGATAAGTGGGCAGGGGGAAGGTTTTGAAACCCAGACCCGGGTGGATGACTTCCACATCATGTCCCATCGCGCGGCATTCCTCCACGGTGCGTGACAGGGTGCGCACGACGCCGTTTACTTGCGGTTCCCATGCATCGGTGACGAGCATGATACGCAGCGGGGCGCTTTCCTCCATGGCGGGGATATTCAGAGCCTGTGTCATGAGCGGAGGTTTAGCGCGTTTCCGGTCTGTGTCGAAAGCTCGTCGGCGCCATTAGGGTCATGCGGGTGAGAATGGAGGATTTTACCCACGCGCGGATGACTTGGATTGGTGATCAATATGATTTCGGAGAAGTTCTTTTATTCCATTTTGTATCAGTGCAAATCGGCTACAGCCCTGTCCTGTCAGGCTTGCCCGTTCCTTATCTCTTGAGCATTGTCCACACTAACAAGGCTGGGTGTGCCGGTAGATCTGGGTTCGAGAGGTTTTTTTGAATCATGCGCGATTGGGTGAATATCAAAATTGATTGGGATGCGTTGGACCGTGAGAAATTTGCGGATGAACGCCGGGCGGTGCGTGTGCTTGATAAGGCAGTAGGGTTAAGTCCGTCTGCGCGCCGTGCGGTGGGCGATGGAGCTGTGGGCCTGGTCAAGCGTGCACGCGCGAGTCGCCAGGGCGGCGATCTCATGGAAAGCTTTCTTCAGGAGTTCGGTCTGACCAATAAGGAAGGCCTGGCGTTGATGTGTCTGGCCGAAGCCTTGCTGCGTGTGCCCGATGCGAAAACCGCCGATGCTCTGATCGCCGAGAAGATCGGATCGGGCGCCTGGACCGAGCATGCCTGGAAATCTGACAACTGGTTGGTGAATGCCTCCACGCTGGGGCTGATGCTGACCGGATCGTTGTTGAATGTGGATAGTGTGGCGC
>RKRX01000174.1 GCA_007571185.1 Oceanicaulis sp. | reverse complement strand
ATTCGGTTGCGGGTGGGCGGGGCGTCGGGTAATTTTGGGTGATAGCGCCGGACTGATGGTCGGGGTGTGCGCATAAACCTTATGCAGACGGGTCATGCACCGGGATGAATCGGATAGATGCCAATCCGGCGGTTCTTCGCTGGGCGCGGGAGCGCGCCGGTCTTGGTTGCGATGATCTGCAAGACAGATTCCCGAAACTGGCGGACTGGGAGGCGGGTTTGGCCCGGCCTACGTTCAGACAGTTGGAAAACTTCGCCAAAGTCACGCGGACGCCGTTTGGTTTTCTCTTCCTGTCTGAACCGCCACAGATGCGCCTGCCGCTGGCCGATTTTCGCACGATCAGGAATCGGCGCCCCCGGGCGGTCAGCCCGGAACTGATAGACACAATCTATCTCATGCAGCGCCGACAGGCCTGGTTGCGGCAGGAGCGGATTGATGGTGAGGTCGAGCCGCTGGATTTTGTCGGCGCCGCCCGGCTTACAGACGACCCGGCGGCCACGGGGCAGCGCATGCGATATAAGCTGGGGTTCACCGATGTCTGGGCCAATCAGGTTCCGTCGTGGCAGGCGGCGGTGGGCGCGCTGCGCGCCAGGATCGAGAACATCGGCGTCATGGCTGTCATCAATGGGATCGTCGGCAATAACACACGACGCAAGCTGGATGAACGCGAATTCCGTGGCTTCGCCCTAAGCGATCCCTATGCGCCGCTTATTTTCGTCAATGGAGCTGATGCGAAATCCGCCCAGATGTTCACCCTCGCGCATGAGTTTGCACATTTGTGGTTGGGAGATGCGGGTGAAGGGCTGTCGGGTTTTGACCGTTTGCAACCCGGAGACGGGGCGGTCGAGCGGTTCTGCGACCAGGCGGCGGCCGAATTCCTGGCGCCTGCCGCCGAAATTCGGCGCATGGGGTGTGAAGTGGGGGACAGCGACGTCGTCTTTGACAAGCTGGCGCGGCGATTCAAGGTCAGCCCGATCGTGATCGGACGCCGGATGCTGGATTTGGGATTGATCGAACGCACCAGGTTTTTCGTCCTTTATGAACGCTATACGCAAGATGAGCGCCGGAAGACGCACACGAAAACCGGAGGCGGGGATTTCTACAACACTCAAGGTAACCGTGTCGGCAAGCTGTTCGCGTCTTATGTGATCACAGCGGCGAAGGAAGGGCGCATCGGCTTTAAGCAAGCCCATGATCTATGTGGATTGCATGGCGGGGCTTTTCAAACCTATGCCCGTAAGCTCGGGTTCAGGATGCCATGACCTATCTCATCGACTCGGATGTTCTGATCACGGCCAAGAATCGGTATTACGCCTTTCCGATCTGCCCGGGCTTCTGGCGCAGCCTCTTGCATGAGCACTCGCTGGGTAAGGTCCACAGCATTGATAAGGTGGGGCAGGAATTGGTCTCTGGCAGCAGAGATGATGAATTGGCGCAGTGGATTCATGAGTCTGTGCCCGCAAGTTTCTTTTTCAAGAGTGATGGCGCTGAAATCGTGGCGGCTTACAACAAGGTCATAGATTGGGTCATGCGCCACGAGCGGTATCGAGACGCGGGCAAGGACAAGTTTTCCAGAGGTGCGGACGGGTGGCTGGTCGCTCACGGCGTCGCGAGTGGAAAGACCGTTGTCACCAATGAGCAGTCACGTCCAGAATCACGTTCCGAGATCAAACTGCCTGATGTCTGCAAGGCTTTCTCTGTAGATTATACAGACACTTTTGACATGCTGCACAAGCTTGGTGTCGAATACTGTTTTACACCGCAAAGGTGACCGATGATTGCGTACATAGAACAAGCATCTGAATCTGTAATATGACGACCCGGGCCAGCAGGAGCCAACCGGGCGCTGCCCTGAAAGACACGAAGAGGTTATGCAGGCATGAGCCTTTCCGCAGCTGATGTTCACAAGGAAAAAACACTCCAGGAGCATTTCATCACCGAACTTGTGCATGGTGAAGGCTATGACCGTCGCGACCCGAAAGTCGATTATGACCGTGCGCTCGCAATGGATCGGGGACTTGTCCTGCGCTTTGTTCAGGACACGCAGACCGAAGCGTGGGAGACGCTGGCCCGGCATTATACCGTGTCCGCCGAAGAGGCGTTCTTCAAACAGCTTGACAAGGCGTTGAAGGATCGCGGGCTTTTGGATGTTCTGCGCCGGGGGATCAAAATCGTGCCCGGCATTGTGTTCAACCTTTGCTATTTCCGTCCTGCAAGCAGGTTAGAGCCAAAGCGTGTCGCCGAGTATCAGGCCAATATCCTGTCGGTGATGGATGAGGTTGAATACAGCCACAGGCACGGTGGTCGCCTTGACGTGGTGCTGTTCGTCAACGGCTTGCCGGTTGTCACCCTCGAGGCGAAAAACCTTTTGACCGGATCAAGCTTTCGCCATGCCGAAAAACAGTATTGTACAGACCGTTCCCCTGCGGGTGAGCCGCTTTTGACCTTCAAGCGCGGCGCGCTGGTTCATTTCGCGCTTGACGAAGACAATGTTTCGATGACGACGCGGCTGAGGAACGGGAAAACCCGTTTCCTGCCTTTCAACCGGGGTCGAGACGGCGGCGCCGGCAATCCCGATATCGAGAATGAACACCGCATTGCCTGGCTGTATAAATCGGGTGCATGGGGCGAGGCGATTTTTTCCCGCGCGGTCCTGATCGATATCATCGGGGGGTTCATGCATCTGGAAAGAAACGGCAAGACCGAGACGATGATCTTTCCGCGCTTTCAACAGCTTGATGCGGTGCGCAAAATCATGGCGGATGCCAAGGGGCGCGGCCCCGGCGCCAGCTATCTGATCCAGCACTCGGCGGGGTCTGGCAAATCCAACACCATTGGCTGGCTGGCGCACCATGCGATCAACCTGCATGACCGGGATGACACCCCGATTTTCAACACGGTGATCATCGTCACCGACCGCGTGGTTCTCGACAGGCAGTTGCAGAACACGGTGACACAGTTCGAGCAGACGGCGGGTGTTGTGAAAAAGATCGATGGCACATCGCGTCAACTAAAGGACGCAATCGCCAGCGGGGCGCGGATCATCGTCACCACCATTCAGAAATTTTCCACTGATCACCTTCGAGAGCTGTCAGGGCAGGGCGCTCGCACCTTTGCGGTTATCGTGGATGAGGCTCATTCCAGCCAATCAGGCAAAAGCGCCCAGTCGGTGAACAGGGTGCTGACGCGTGTGGCCGGTTCAAGCGATGATGTCGAAGATATAATCGCCGACTATCAGAAATCGCGAGGGCCGCAGGCCAATATCAGTTTCTTTGCGTTCACCGCCACGCCGCGTCACGTCACCCTGGAACGTTTCGGCGTGAAAGACGAAAACGGGCTGCCTCGTCCATTTCATCTGTATTCCATGCGCCAGGCCATTGAGGAAGGCTTCATTCTGGATGTGCTTCGGAACTATATGACATACAAAGCGTATTATCAGCTGGAAAAGGCCATTGAGGACGACCCGGCGCTGAACGAGCGGCAAGGGCGGCGCAAGGTCGCCCGCTATGCCAGCCTGCACCCGACAGCCATCGGCCAGAAAGTCGAAATCATCATCGAGCATTTCCGCCGCCACGTCAGGGGTGAACTGAACGGGCAGGCCCGGGCGATGATCGTCACCCAGAGTCGTGAGCACGCCTTGCGCTATTATCGCGGTGTTGAAAAATACATTCGTGAGAACGGGTATCAGGATCTCAGGGCGCTGGTGGCGTTTTCCGGCGTTCTGCAAGTGGATGGCCAGACCTATACCGAGGTTGATGTCAACGGTTTTTCCGAGACAGAGCTTCCCGCCCGGTTTGACGGCTTTAAACCCGATGGAACAACGTATCCCGACGCCTATCATATCCTGATCGTGGCCGAGAAATATCAGACCGGTTTCGACCAGCCCAAGCTGTGCGCCATGTATGTGGACCGCAAGCTGGCCGGGCTTCAGGCGGCCGTGGTCGCAAGAGAATTCAATGGACTCTTGACGCAGCTCGCCGGTGGGCGGCAGGGCAGCATTGGCCCGGGGAATGGCCTCCGGGGCAAATTGAATGGCCCCTTCACCAGAATGATGTGGGCGCCGTACCGCATCCTCCACAACTGCCATGGTGGGGCGTGTGTGGAACAC
>RKRX01000055.1 GCA_007571185.1 Oceanicaulis sp. | reverse complement strand
TGTATAACTCTGGATTTATAATTGACATAATTGGAAGAAGTTCAGTACCATGATTTCCACTCCCGAAACTATAACCATGATATAACCACACTAGATTAGTGAAGAACAATGCTGTAGAAATTGGTTGGTAGTTCTTTTCCATGGATAATTATCCTAAATATGGATACTCTGAGGCGTCTGTGGTAGAGCTTAGTCTTTTCTGCGGGCGGTAGAGCGCAGCCTCAAGAAGCTCGGGATCACGAACGCCATATGCCCCGCCATAGCGTTCAATTTGCTCTTTATGGATCGCTTGAACCTCGGTGAGCGTCGGATAGTCTGTCATTCGGCGAGTTTCCTGTAGAGATCGGCATGTGTCTCATGGCTGGCTTGGTAGGCGGCCATGACGCGCGCGGGTGCGTCTGTTTGCATTTTCCGGTCGGGTCGGCGAACGTCTCCCCATCTGGTGGATGGAACTGACGCCCCTCAGCCTCGGCGGGGTGGCGGGGAGAGACAAGCGTTTCGGTGTCAATCTAGGTTGTGGATTTTTCATGAGTGATCCGGGTCATCAAGCGTCTCCTTAAGCGTCTCCTTTCCGAAACACTTCACCATGGTATTATGACCCATTGTGAAATACCAAGTTGTGATTCAGTGCTGATCGCTTGCAACCACCTCAGGTTGACAGCTAGAAGACGAACTCTTGGGATTGAGACGGGTGGTTAGCTCAGCTGGTAGAGCAACTGGTTTACATCCAGTAGGTCGGCGGTTCGAATCCGTCACCACCCACCATTTTGTCAAAATTCAGGCTTGGCGGTTGGGCTACAGCCGGGTCTGTCATGGCGGTGAGGGAGAACTCGTCGTGGCGGGTGCCAGTCGGATCAAGCAATGGCGCCCTTACTCTGCTAGAGCGCCAGCCGCGCGTCCAGAAAGGTCAAAAATGCCTTCCAGTCCACATCCCTCACGCCATGAGTGGCGGGACGGATATGAAAGGCCAGCGCGCCGCTGGTATCCATCCGGTCAAGCTGGGTCTGATTGAGACCGTCCACACCGTATAACGCCCAAACCGGACTTGCGGCCTGTGCGGCGCGCCATGCTCCGGCGGGATCGGACCAGACATCGCGCCGGGCATTGCCCAGCAACACATTGCGGGGTGCGGTCAGCGCCAGAAGGTAATGGGCGTCAAAGGGCAGGGCGCCTTCATTATCGACATAATCAGCGTACCCCGGCACGAACCAGTGCGGATACCTGTCGGTGATCAAGGCGATGGGTTCTCCTATACGATCACGATGCAAGGAGGCGCCGCCTGTGCCGGATTGGTGAGACAGCACCGCATCAATGCGGGGGTCGCGTGCTGCGGCCAGAAGGACCGCCTTGGCGCGACGGGAATGACCCATGACCACGATTCTGTCGGGATCAAACCGGGAATCGGTAAGCACATGATCGATCACCCGGCTCATCATCCATGCCCACAATGCAATCACGCCGGGGCGGTTGGCCGCCTCGGGGTTCAGATTGAGCGCGCGCAGGCTGGCGGCGTGCAGGCTGGCGCTATCGGGCGCCATGTCGCTTTCATGCCAGGCGGCTATGGCGTATCCCCGCCTGAGGATTTGCTCCACAGGCGGGCTGACCACAAAGTCCCCAAAAAACCGGCCGACAAGGTTCGAGATCATGCCGTCGCCGGGATCGCAATACTCCGCCCGCCTGCCTCGGGGTGGCGGCAGGTCTGTGCGTTGCAGCTGGGTCGGCAGTCCGCATTCGCCGGGAATGAGGATGACGGGCGCTTGACCGTCCGGTACGTTTGGCAAGATAAGTCCCAGCGTCATGCGGCCCGAGCCGCCGCTTTCCAGCTCCAGCTCCAGCTCCACTAGCTCCAGCCGTCCCGCGCCATTATAGGCGACCGGATCAATGATCTGGCGATCAAGCACGTCCACACGGGCGGTGGGCGGTTCCGTCCCATAGAGCTGTTCGGTGAGGATCGCATGAACTCCGGGACGCGCCGCCCGCCAATCCGACAGGGCGCCGGTCAGCCCGGGCAAGGGCGGTTCAGCCGCGGGGCCGTGGCCGCCGAGACTGGCGGTCATCATGATATGGCGTACGGGACTGCAGGAGATGGCAATCCCCGCAAGCAAGGGCAGCAGCAGGGCCAGGAAGAATGTGGGACGGATGAAGGGGCGTGAACAGGTCATGCGGGCGCTCCGGCGAGCGATTATGGTTCAACAGCATGGGGCTGCGCCTGGCGGCAAAACCAGACTTGACCTCCATGCGGAGTAACTTTACTAACACGCTTCCCGATCCGGCGCTGCGCCGCAGGTGATCCGAGCGGGTGTAGCTCAGTTGGTTAGAGCGCCGGCCTGTCACGCCGGAGGTCGCGGGTTCGAGCCCCGTCACTCGCGCCATTTTTCTCAAAATGGTAAAGTGCTAAGTTCCTGAAAACTAAGTAGTTTTCTGTCATGCCCCCTTTGGGCGTTTGACTGTCGCGCCGATTTGTGATCACAATGCGCATCAAAACGTGACCTCATTTTGGGCGCTCGCGCGCATGGTGACCAATGAAAAAGCCAGACCGATACCTCGTGATTCTGAGGAACAAATATTACTATCAACGTCGTGTTCCCGGGCGCTTCAAGCATCTGGACCCGAGAGTAAGACCCCGGGTCTCGCTTAAGACTGCGAACCTGGAATTGGCATGCGCAAGACGCGACTTGTTGGAAGAAGCCGATGAACAATGGTGGTATGCGCTCGCTGCACGTGCAGCAGAGGCGCATGAGCGCGGAGAAATGTCTGATGCTGAAAGAGCCGCGGCACGTTCGAGATATGAAGCGGCCGTCACGCGGGCCATGGCGTACGGATTTGCCTATAAGACAGCGGACGACATTGCATCTACCGATACCACGCGAGCGCTGCTGGACAGAATTAGTATACTAGAAAAGCAATTGAGCAACGCAAAAACAGACGGCCCGAAACAGCGCGACGTGGAGGCTTTGTTGGGCGGGGCTGATGATCCAAATGACAAGGTCAGTGTCAGTGACGCGTTCAAGATCTTCCTGGAAAAAATCGCGTTTGACGACCAGTACAATAAATCTCAAGCCCAACAATATTCGTGGGAAAAAACCAAACGGACATCGATCAACTACTTCATTGAGCAAATGGGCGACATGCCGGTCTCGGAGATTACCCGCGATGTCGCAATTGAGTATCAAGATTGGTGGAAAGAGAAGATGAACCCGGAGGATGGAAGCAATCCGGTCACGCCGAACACAGCCAATCGGCACATTGGTAACATGCGATCGCTTTTGCAGCGTTACTTCGAGCATATCGGAGTTCGCGACTATGACGATCCTTTTCGGAAAATGTACTTTTCCGGCAAGACCGTCGAAACGAAAAGACTGCCTTTTAACGACGAATGGGTGCGGACCAAATCCTTACCCCCGGACTGTTCAACGGTCTGAATGACGAATTGCGCATGTCTTGATCGAAACCGGCGCTCGGCTGAGCGAAATCTGCGGCCTTAGACCAGAAGACATCCGGCTAAACCATAAGGTTCCGCACATCCACATCCGGCCCGAACAAAAACGCGAGTTAAAAACAGAAACATCCGCTCGCGACATTCCTCCGGTCGGCGTCGCTAGGATCGCGATGATGGCGGCCCTGGATGGATTTCCTTGATACTATGATAAATCCAGAACAGCCTCTGCGAACTTGATGAAGGCTTTCAGACAAAGAAAACTCCTGCCTTCAGCACAGCACAAAATCTATTTCTGACTTCGACGGTTCAGGCTTTGAACACACTGATTTTATTGTATTTCTCAAGAGAGCTAGGCACTACATTCAGTTGTTTTCAATGGCATACGGTGAAGTATTCAGCGGTACCCCCTTCATGCGGTAGAGCGTCTTGGCCTCGGCTGTTGGTTTTAATGGCACGGCGTAAAGCCTGTCGGTTGTCCGATCACGCAGCAACGAGCACTGTCGGTGCAGTAGGGCGTCACGGATGATCCGGGGTGACATTGTTTCCCCTTGCGTGGCCACCCTATAGGCGAGATGGCGTACGCAGGCGAAGGCCATGAAGGCGATGGCGAGGTGGGCGCGGACCCGGCGTGGGGTCCAGTGGAATACCGGACGCACACGCAGGTCATGCT
>RKRX01000211.1 GCA_007571185.1 Oceanicaulis sp. | reverse complement strand
TTTGGGTGATGTGTGTGATCCAAACTGGGCAGTCTCAACCCGAAGGGCTCAAGAGCACGACGGAAAACAAGGCGGCGAAAAAGGAGGTCCGAAAAGCCCTAAGGTTCTTATGCTCGCTCTTCAAAGCTGGACTCCGCGTCATCTGGAGATGTCTCGCTGGTTACGCCAAAACCCCCAAACTCCGGGAGGTCTGGACCAATTGAAGGGTGGTAAGGAGATGTAACCAAAAGTTGGTGACATTTTGAAGCGGGCGGCATATTATGGCGATATTGGAAGGACGCTGTCGATTCTCAGAGAGTAAAGGGATGTGCCATCATGGACTGCCATATGCCCAAAAGGGATCCTGTCAAATTCAAATACACAGAGGATTTCGTCATGAGTCGTGCGTCAAGGCCAGGTTTGAGGTGTTTTTCATCCCTCGTTGCAACAGTTTCGTGTACTACGACGGCAACTAGAACCATGATCAATCCTCGGTCGTATGTAGGTTCATACCCCCTGAACCGGCATGGTGCTCTAGCCAGCGCTCAGTGGCCGCTGCCGAGTCCACATAAGCTTCCTGTAGCTCCACCGACCAATAGCGTAGAGTGTTGATCGGGATACCCTTCCCGGTCACCGCGCATTTCACATAAGCGCCGGGCTTGAGGACCGTGAAATCGGCATCACCATATTTCAGCAGCGCCTCACCCGAGAAATCACGCCCGAATATGCTCAGATCAGTATCGGTCATGCTCTGTCTGCTATCATAACTTCCCCGATCAGAGGAAGCCGTCATGTAAGATACTTGCTTGACCAACTCACATATGGGTCCGAGAGTAAGAGCATGACCGTGATCCGTCGCCTGTCACCTGAAACCATCAACCGCATCGCCGCTGGCGAAGTGGTCGAACGCCCCGCGAGCGCCGTGAAGGAACTGGTGGAAAATGCACTGGACGCCGGCGCCAACCGCATCGACACTCAGATCGAAGGTGGGGGGTTGGCCCGTATTGTCATTGAGGACGATGGCTCGGGCATGAACGTCGAAGCACTAGAAACCGCTATAGAACGACACGCCACTTCCAAACTCCCCGTGAGCGATGATGGAACGGACGATCTTCTGAATATCCATTCGCTGGGGTTTCGCGGCGAGGCTCTACCCTCAATCGGCTCGGTGGCGCGGCTGACCATCACCACCCAGGATCGGGAATTGGGTGAAACTTGGAAACTCAACGTGGAAGGTGGAGTCAAGTCCGACCCACGCCCCGCGCCATCTCTGGCCCGTCGCGGCACGCGGGTCGATGTCTGTGACTTATTCTACGCCACACCCGCCCGACTGAAATTCCTCAAAACCGAACGCACCGAAAGTGCGGCGGTGGTCGATGTGATCAAGCGTCTCGCGCTGGCCCGGCCCAATGTGGGCTTCTTCTTGTCGGTGGATGGTCGCTCGCGGGTGTCAACCTCGGCGGAACCTTCATCCGACCGCAACGAAGCCCGGCGCGGACGTCTGTCCTCGATATTGGGCGCGGATTTTGGCGAGAACGCCCTAGTGATTGATCAGGAGCGCGAAGGCGTGCACCTGAGTGGGTTTGCCAGCTTGCCCACCTATAATCGGGGTTCAAATCGGCATCAGTTCCTGTTCGTCAATGGTCGTCCAGTGAAAGACAGCTTGATCTCAGGAGCTGTGCGCGGCGCCTATCAGGACTTTCTAGCCAGAGACCGTCATCCGGTGGCGGCGCTGTATGTGGATCTGCCTTCAGACCATGTGGATGTGAACGTGCATCCAGCAAAGGTCGAAGTGCGTTTCCGTGATTCTGCACTGGTGCGTGGTCTGATTGTGGGCGCGCTACGCCATGCTCTGGCTGGCGCCGGACACCGAGCCTCCACCACGGTGGCGGGCTATGCGCTGGGCCGGGCCCGCCCTGATGGCATATCTCCAGAAGATCGGACAGGCGCCTCACCAGTTAGTCCGTCACACTCTGTGGGAATCAACCGGACTGATCGTCCCTGCCCGGCTTGGGAAAATACTCTGAGGCAAAGCCATCAACCTGCCGATGCCGCGGCCAGCCTAGCGCCAGGCATGTCCGCCCGAATCGAACCCAGCCATTATGAACAACCAGACGCAGCGCACACGGCGCCGCAATCAGAGCGTCAAACGCCAGACTGGCCTCTGGGCGTGGCTCGAGCGCAACTGCACGCCACCTATGTGGTTTCTCAGACCAAAGATGGGCTGGTGATCGTAGATCAGCACGCCGCCCATGAACGTCTGGTCTACGAGCGCATGAAAGCCCAGTTGGCCGAAACTGGTGTGGCGCGCCAGGCTCTGCTGGTACCCGAAATCGTTGAACTAGATGAGACTGAGGCCAAGCGTGTGCTTGATCGTACCGACCAACTGGCTGAGCTGGGCCTGATCATCGAGCCATTCGGCCCGGGATGCATCGCAGTGCGAGAGGTTCCCGCTCTGCTCAAACGGTTCGAAGCTCAGAGCATGATTCGGGATTTGGCCGATGAAATCGCCGACTATGACGAGACGCTGTCACTGAAGGAAAAATTAGAGGAAGTGGTGAGCACCATGGCCTGTCACGGCTCCATCCGGGCGGGGCGGCGACTGACCAGCGATGAGATGAACACTCTCCTGCGGGAGATGGAAGTCACCCCCTATTCGGGCCAGTGTAATCACGGTCGCCCCACCTATGTGGAGCTGAAGCTAGTTGATATCGAACGCCTTTTTGGTCGCCGCTAGATTCAGGACTTATAACAAGAAGATAACGATTGCGGCGATGCAAATAGTACACGCTTCTCTTACAAAGAGAGGCGAAGGCCCCTTCATACTTGATGACTCCAGCGCCCGAGACGGTCACTTTCAAGCTCGAAGACGGGGAAGATTTTACCATGATTCGCGTACCGCAAAGCGAGAGCTCTAGGGTGTGTCATCAAACAACTGAAGTTTGCAAACATGCAGTTCCGAAAGCCCCGTTTTTCAAGTGCTGTTGAGGCAGGTTTGGCGTATCAGGACGTGTCATCAATTACTTGAGCCATATGAGTGAACAAGCCAAGTGTATAGCGGCTTTGAATGCGGCGGCAGTTTTGTCGTAGCGAGTGGTTATGGCTCTGTATTGCTTGAGTTTTTCGAAGAAGTTTTCGATCAGATGACACGCTTTATACAAGACCCTGTCATAGCTGCGCGGCGATTTACGGTTGGACCTAGGTGGGATGACGGGTTTGATTGAAGCGGCTTTGAGCCGATCGAGCACCCGTTCGTCTGCATCATAACCTTTGCCAGCGGTCAGTGTATCGGCTTTGATCGCACCGATCAGCACGTCCGCACCGTCCAGATCGCAGGCTTGACCCGGGGTCAGATGAACGTGCGCGGGTTTTCCCAATCCGTCGCACACTACGTGGATTTTACGGCTCAAGCCGCCACTTGACCACCCGATAGCTTCTTTGTCTTTTGACGAACCCTTCGCTCCAGCTGAGTGCTGATGCGCACGTACAATCGTGCTGTCGATTATAGTGTATTCATTGTCGGGGTCTTGCGATAACACCTCGAAAACACGTTCCCAAACGCCTTTGTGGCTCCAGCGCATGAAACGTGTGCGGACCACCGTGAAATCTCCGAACCGCTCGGGTAAATCGCGCCATGTAACGCCGGTACGGTATCGGTAGAGCACGGCGTTCACAAACAGACGGTTATCGCGTGCCGTGACCCCGGGATCGGAGGGTTTTTCCGGTAGCAGGTCTTTGATTTTTTCCTATTGATCTGTGCTGCGGGCGTAGCGTTGCATCGGTATAAACTCCGTGTTTGTCAAGGAAACGGCACACACTGTCGGTTCATGAGAAGATGGTCATTACCCAAAACCCGTGAAATATACTGATAGCGGTGGTCCACCGAGCCAATATCACGAGGCAAGGCCGCCGCATTCTCCATCAGATTGACGCTGCGTGTGTTCAAGATCACGCTGGTGAGCAGCGACAAGCCTTCCTGGCGCGATTTATGATACTCTGGCAGACGATCCTGGAAATCGGTTTCAATCGTTGGATAAAGCTGAGAAAAGCTCTTGCTCATCGCCATGTCAGCCTCCAAAATCGGCGTTGGAAGCCTCTCGAGTCACACACATCACCCAGACATCAAATCACA
>RKRX01000213.1 GCA_007571185.1 Oceanicaulis sp. | reverse complement strand
CCGATGACCCAGTCCACAATCAGGAAGAACACTGCAGCAATCGCAGCCACCACCGCCACCATGATGGTGGAGATGATGGTCTCATTGCGTGAGGTCCAAGTCACCTTGCGACCTTCTTGACGTACTTCGCTGAAGAATTTCAGCGGGCGCACAGGCCTGCGGACCGATGCGGACGCCGCATTGGCCGGGCCATATCTGCCGGTGTCGCCTGCGCTAGCTGGTCGACGGTTTTTCGTGTCTCCCATCATGGTGACTCGTCTTCTTCATCTCTGACGCCCCAGATCACAATCAGACCATGGCAGGGGCGGAGGGGCTCGAACCCCCGACCTACGGTTTTGGAGACCGTCGCTCTACCAGCTGAGCTACACCCCTAGACCCGTCGGCCCGCAGCTTCATTCAAGAACAAAGCAGACGGAAGAGGCGAACCCAGCGGACCAATACTCGAAAGCGGATGTTTCTAACGATCTTGCGCTCAAAAGAAAAGCCCTGTTTGCAAAAATTGCACCCTCAAGAAGCACAGCTCGTTGCCGCCGAACTCGCCCGCCTTCGGAACGAAGAGAGCCGTCGCAAGCGACCGCTCTCTTCTCGCGTTACATTCTGATGTGCGATGCCGCACTCTGGCCGGAATCAATGGCGGGCCCGAAAGCCCGCCATTTCTGTTTGACATCACCCGTCGCTAAAACGCCGCCTTGACGCCGACGGTCCATAGACGACCAAGTGTCTCATAAGCGCTCGGGAATGTATTGCCGAAATTACGGGCGGTTGAACCGGCTCCGTCACCAACAATCGGCGGTTCCTTGTCCAGGAGATTGCGAATGCTCGCAGACAGGATGACATTCTCATTGATGTCCCAGCTACCGGACAGATCAAAGCGATGTTGAGCTTCAATGGTCTCGAACCCGTCAAAGGTTGCAGCACGCTGGGTTTCCTGAATATCAACCTCACCGAAGTACCGCCACAGCAAAGAGGCTACATACGGACCGTTGCGCCAAGTGGTGCGCTGGTTGAAGCGAATCTGTGGCAATGGCTGACAGTCATTACCGAAGACGCCAAGACAGTCAGTCACTGGCGTAGAACTCGAAGACTGGCTTTCATTGCTTAACTGCAGCGTTGTGAATACGCCGACGCTCAACTCACCAAACTCGGCCATATCCCAGTCCGTATCAACCGAGAAGTCGATACCGGAAGCGCGGATGAAGTCGAGGTTGGAGGTGAACAGATCAACACCAGCGCCGGAGGTCGACAAGGTGCCGCCAATGCGGTTGATCTTGGCGCATTCAGAGGCCTGGTTGAGGACATAGCAGTTGTTAAGGACTTCCTGTGGTGAGAACGCACCGATGTAATCGGTGATTTCAATGTCATAGTAGTCCAGAGTCACCAGAGCATTGTTCATGTTGGCGAATGTCGGCGCACGCCAGGTGCCGCCGATGGTCAGGGTTGAAGCGGCTTCAGCATCTGGCAGCGCGGACGGGTCAGTGCCTCCAAAGGCGTTGATCTGATTGGAAACGATGTCGTTCACGAGCCCTATGCGTGAAGCCAGCACGCCGGTTGCGATGCAGTTATCCCGCAAAACCGGATCTGCAGCAAGCGCAGATGCAATCAGGCTTGCCTGAACCGTCCCGGCGGCATCCCGGAAAATAGGATTACCGTTCGAACACGGGTCAAAGTCAGCGTTTCCAAGCCCGGTTGTGACCGGGCTACCGATTTCCGCGATGTTTGGCGCCCGAACAGCGCGCTGCTGCATGACACGGAAACGCAGACCCTCCACGGCTTCCCAATTCATGCCGATTTTCCAGGTTTGATTGTTGCCGACCGAAGAATAATCAGCAACACGGAAACCAAGCTCGAGCTGAACATCTTGTGCAAACTGGTGATCTTGCACCAGTGGCACAAAGGCTTCGCCGAAAAACTCGGTCACGTCGAACTGGGATGCGATCGGCAGCACGTTGCCGCCGGCCCCACCCAAACAGCTGCGTGGCGGCTCTTTCAGGCACTCGTCCGGTGTAATCGAACCGATCTCCTCACGGTACTCGGCGCCGATGGATACCGTGATCGAATCCGTAGCTGTCGGCAGTGACAAACCGGCGGCAGGGCCGAATGCGACGGCGCTGAAGATATTCTGTCTGTACTCAGACTTAAGGATCGCCGTAGCGCTGTTGGCGGCGGCCATGGCTGGCGTGATCGAACCGAAGCCGGTTGAGAAAAGGTCAATCGGCACACAGCCTGCAACCGGAGTCGTCGACCCCGGCGCCAGACACTGGGTGGCGTCGACTGTGTTCAACGCTTCTGCGATCGCAGAAACGTTTGTGTAACCGGAATCGACATCTGCTCGCTCGGCTTGCGCGTGAGAATAGTAAACGTCATAGTCCCACCCCCCCCAGAGATCGCCGCGAAGGCCGACGACGAACTGGAAGTTGTTCGAGTCATAATCGGTCGAACGGGTTCCAAGCTCAAGCGTACGACGACGGACCGGTGTGGTGATCGAATCAGCAAGGTCAAAAACGCCGTTATTGTTGCTGTCGATAACGCCAGCTTCGGTCAAACCGAAGCCATTGGCCGGATCCAGAGCGCCGTTCACATTGTTGATAATGGCCTGACGCGCGCTCGCAGACAGGAACGGGTTCATCAACGGAATAGTCATCGGGACGCCGAAGACACCCGATGGCGCAACCTGCTGGCGAACATTAATTGCTGCGAAGTTTGCGCGGCCATACGCCTCAAAGTGATTGTTGATCTCATAATGGCCGGTCGCCATGCCGACGAAACGTTCTTGTGGCGTTTGCAGATAGTTAAAGGGGGCAAAGTTGAAACGCGAGCAACGCGGACCGGTGGTGCCATCATTACGAAACTGGAGACTGCCGCCCGGAAGGTCGAGCGTCGTTGGCATCGTTGTGGTCGAACCAACACCCGTTGAGAACAGTGTTGCTTCTGGAGCAGCACAGTTTGCATCTGGACTAGCCGGCACGCCGCCCTCGTTCGGGCCATTGCGGGTTGAAACACCAAAGCGGGAATACTCCCGAGCGCCCAACAGAACGCCTTTGCGATCTGTGTAATCCATCGCCAGGGCAACGTTGCCACGGTTATCTTCAAGATCAGAGCCTATAAGTGCGGACAGGGAGTAAACTTCTGAGTCGCCCCAAATCCACCCGTCACCCTTCTCAGAGAAACGGTATCTGGAATTGATTTCAACACCCTCAAACGAATCCCTCAGGATGAAGTTGACGGCGCCCGCCATCGCGTCAGAACCGTACACAGCCGAAGCACCGCCGGTCACAACATCAATACGCTCAAGCATGCCGACGGGAATCGCCGAGACATCGACCTGTCCGCTGATGTCGTAAGGGACCATGCGCTTGCCATCAACCATGACAAGCGTGCGCTGGTCGCCCAAACCACGAAGGTCAATAGTAGTCGCACCCCCGGTGCCGTTATTGACGTTCTCATTGTCTCCTGGAAGCGCAATTGGAAGATCGCGGAACAGGCGCTCGACCTCGACGGTCTGCGTCAGCGCAAACTCTTCCTGCCCAAGCGTTGCAATCGGACTCGACGATACAATCCCCGGCGCCTGGATACGTGACCCCGTCACCACGATGGTGTCAAGGATAGCATCGGAGTCCTGCTCTTCTTCCTCGGTGGGGGCGGCATTCTGTGCGAACACAGGCGCGCCAGCCATGCTGAACCCGGCGACACCCGCCAGAACAGTCGAACGCAGTAGAACTTTTTTAGACTTCATAGATCTCGCGGTGGTCATTCATATTCTCCCAGTTAAACACCCCATGCTCCCGGTCCTGCACACTTGCAGAGAACCCGTTCAGGACATAGGGGGAATTTGCACTTAGTTAAGATGGGTTCGCCCTTTTTATGAACGAATGTTGCACAGACGACACAAACTGCGCGCAGATTGCCACATCCTTGATCGGCGTCAGGCGGCGAGCTAATCCGGGCCAATATGTCTATGAATTTGCTGTTCTGAAGGGCGTTTCCTGGTGCACAGGAACACCCCGGAGCACAGCTCCGGGGTGTTGGTTACGCCTAAGCCAGCCCTGTTGGGACTTATTCGATAATCCTCGACACCACGCCCGCGCCTACAGTGCGACCGCCCTCACGGATCGCAAAACGCA
>RKRX01000028.1 GCA_007571185.1 Oceanicaulis sp. | reverse complement strand
GTCCAGAGCCGGATCGGCCGCAGTGCTGGAAAATCTGGGTGTCAACCTCTTCGCCGCCCCAGCCCAGATTGCAGCGGCGCTGGCAAATGCCGGAATCGGCTTTTTGTTCGCCCAGGCCCATCACGGCGCCGTGCGTCATGTGGGACCGGCGCGGCGCATTTTGGGGGTGCGCACTATTTTCAACCTGCTGGGACCGCTCTCAAATCCCGCTGGCGCCAAACGCCAGCTATTGGGTGTATTTGACCGGAAATGGCTTACGCCCATGGCCGAGTCCCTGCGTAGCTTGGGCGCCGAGGCTGCACTCATCGTACATGGTGAGGACGGGTTGGATGAATTGACCACAACAGGCGTCAGCCATGTAGCGGAACTGCATCCTGACGGTGCGATCACCCAATACGAGATCACGCCTGAAGAGGCAGGTCTTGCGCGTGCGACGCTGGAGGACATCAAAGGGGGCGGGCCTGAAAAGAACACTCGGGCCATTCGCAATCTGCTCAAAGGAGAAATCGACCCTTATCGTGATATTGTCCTGCTTAACGCCGCAGCCGCGTTAAAACTGGCCGGGCTCGCCGACAATCTCAAAACCGGCGTCAGGCTGGCCGCCCAATCTATTGACAGCGGGCGCGCCCAATATGCGCTTGATCAACTGGTTCATGCCAGCAACACCCAGACGGGAGAACGGTCATGAACGATGTGCTCCAACACATCGAAACCTACAAGCGCGCCGACATCGCCGCGCGCAAGGCCGCACGTCCTTATGAGGCGGTGCGTGAAGCCGCACAGGATGCTAGCCCGGTCCGCGGTTTCAAATCTGCATTGGCTCGGGCGTCTGTGGCGGATGGGCTTGGTCTCATCGCTGAGATCAAGAAAGCCAGCCCATCAAAAGGGTTGATCCGGGAAGATTTCGATCCGCCCATGCTGGCGCGCGCTTACAAAGAAGGCGGCGCCGCCTGTCTGTCGGTGCTGACCGATGAACCCGGTTTTCAGGGGCATGATTCCTATCTAACGGCTGCACGGGCAGCGGTTCCCCTTCCCGTACTGCGCAAGGATTTCTTCTATGAACGCTGGCAAGTGGCTGAGGCGCGAGCGCTGGGCGCGGACTGTATCCTGGTCATCCTTGCCGCCGTGGATGACGGTACGGCGAGCGAACTGATTGAAGAGGCGGACGCCTGGGGCATGGATTCGCTGGTGGAAGTCCATGACGCCGAAGAGATGAAGCGCGCTCTTGCCCTTTCAAGTACTTTTGTGGGTGTGAATAATCGCAATCTGCACACATTTGAGATCACGTTGGATACTTTTGACGCACTCGCCCCCATGGTTGGCGCGGATCATTTTCTGATAGCGGAAAGCGGCATCTTCACCCGGGATGACGCCCTGCGCTTGCAACAGGCTGGCGCTCAGGCGCTGCTTGTGGGAGAAAGCCTGATGCGACAGGCCGATGTGACCGAGGCTGCACGGCGTCTGATGGGGTGCGCAGAATCCTCCTGATTTTGCAACGGATTCAGATTGACGTTGACCAGGAACATGTATAGAACATTCCAGAAGGTTTTCATTGTGTTCTGGAGACGGTCATGCTGACAGAAAAGCAACGCGAGCTTCTGCTCTACATTCACAAGCGGCTATCTGAAGATGGCGTATCGCCTTCCTTCGACGAGATGAAGGAAGCGCTTAATCTGGCCTCGAAATCGGGCGTGCATCGCCTGGTCAGCGCCCTGGAAGAGCGTGGTTTCATCCGCCGATTGGCGCGTCGGGCCCGGGCGCTGGAAGTGCTTAAACAACCCAACGCCACCGCTCTAGCGTTGACGTCCGTCGCCGACACAGCCGCCTCTGATTCCGATTCTGATTCCTCTGATTCCAATGTAGTGAGGGCCCGTTTCAGCACCGATCCTGATGAGCGCAACACTGGCGTAGACATTCCGGTTCTGGGTCGCATCGCTGCGGGCGTGCCGATTGAAGCCATTGAGCATGAAGTCGATCGGCTGCCTGTTCCTCAAGACATGATTTCCGGCGGTGAGCACTTCGCCCTTGAGGTCAGTGGAGATTCCATGATCAAAGCTGGTATTCTTGATGGCGACCTTGTCATTATCAAACGCAGTAACACCGCTGACACTGGCGATATTGTGGTTGCTCTAATCCATGATGAAGAAGCTACACTGAAAAAATTGCGCAGGAAAGGTGACTCCATCGCATTGGAGGCAGCCAACCACGCTTATGAAACCCGAATCTTCCGTCCCGGCGAAGTCAAGGTTCAAGGCAAGCTGGTGGGTCTAATCCGTCGATATCACTAGGCCATAACGCCTCGCTCTGATCCTGATTAGCTTTGTCTTGACGAATTTAGAGAGCTCTGGAGGCCCAGATTCGGGATCGTCGACCGTCTTGTGCTGCGCGCACCCGGATCACCTGCCCGTTCTCAACCCAAAGCTCTGCTCCACCCAATGTCCGGCGCGCAGCATTATCAAGCAGCACAGCCGCGCATCGCCGTCGGCGCCAAGCGCTCGCTTCGCCATGAAATACGATAATATCAACCCGTGCACAGTCTTCTTCCAGCGCTTCCGCCCGTTCTGTCACCGCCAAGCGTAAACTTTCCCGAGTCATCCCCACACAGCCCAGTGCATCACAGTGCAGTTGCGCCTTCTTGGGCGTGTTGCTCAACCCCGCGCGCTGTAGAAATACCGCAGAATCAAACCGACCACGCCGACGGTCTGTTACCGCATAACTATCGCCTGCTCCTTCAAAACGCGCCAGCACCACGCCGGTATCACTGATCATCATATGAGGCGGCTGAAGCCCGCTGAAGAACGCCAGTGCGCTTAAAACAAGAACCAAGCCCCCAACGCGCACCAGGCCCAACCCCAACGCCATGAGCGCAAACCCGCCGCCGTAAAGCGCCACAAGCGCGGGAGGCGCGGCGATCATGCCCACACCAGCCCCTTTGAGCTCCGCCGTCTTGTGAGCGATCAACAAAATCACGCGCAACCCCTGGTCCATAAACCAGAGAAACGGTGCCTCCAGTCCGAGAACAGAAGCCGCCAACCCCGCTCCGCCCGCAGGCATGACCCAGAAAGTAAAAACCGGCATGGCCATCAGATTGCCGATCAACCCATAGGCGGCCACACGCTGGAAGTGGAACACTGCGAATGCACCTGTCGCCGCTCCAGCGATCACCGAAGTCATACCCAGACCTACAAAAGCGAACCAGGCGCGTTCCAACAGCGTGCGTGGCCCGGACGGGCCAACGCGATAGCGTGTCCAGATGTCATAACTGGCGATCAAGGCGGCGACAGCGGAAAAACTCATCTGAAAGCCCGGCTCGATTATGCTTTCCGGCGCCAGGATGAGCACTACGATGGCGGCCAGCGCCAAAGACCGCATGGAGAAGGCGCGACGTCTGAGGATCACGCCGATCAACACGACGACCGCCATCACATAAGCGCGCTGGGTGGACACCGCCGCGCCCGATAACACCAGATAGCCCGTCGCCGCACATAGCGCGATAAAAGCGGCGGGAATGCGCGGGTCATGAGCGCGGGCATAGAGTTCAATCGAAGCGATAACCCGGCAGGCGAACCAGTACACACCGCCAGCAAACAACCCCATATGCAGCCCTGATATGGCGAGGATATGCCCCAACCCTGACCCTCTCAACGCCTCAGCGTCCGCCCTGCTTACGGCCGCCCGTTCACCGGTCAAAAGCGCCGCAGCGATAGCACCTGTCTGTTTGCTCATGGCCGCCTGAATATCCTGCGCCAGACGCCAGCGCAGACGGGCCAACCCACGATGCAGATGATGAGTGGCGGGCGCGGGGCCGGACTGCAACTCCCCCAATGCGAAACCCGTCAAAGCGATTTCATCAAACCAGAGTGCGCGTGCAGGATCATACCCGCCCGCCGCTACGGGTGCGCCGGGTGGTGACAGCCGGGCGATAAGGCGGACGGGATCACCGGGAGAAAACACGCCAAGACCGGCGCGCACCCGCACGCGTTTGGGGGGATCAGGTGCGTGTTCCAGCCTGGTGACGCGGATCACTAGGCGCGCCCGGCTATTCAGCCGCTCCACCCGTTCGTCGGCGCCAGAAAACGCAACCGCCACTGACAAGGCAAATGACAAGGAAAACCCGAGGGC
>RKRX01000107.1 GCA_007571185.1 Oceanicaulis sp. | reverse complement strand
GTCCGGGTGCTGCGGCGCTGATCTGTTCAAGCGCTGGAATGAAACGCTGATCTTTCTCAATCACTGTAACCCGTGCGGCGCCCTCGGCCAGCAAGGCGCGGGTCAGCCCGCCCGGTCCCGGTCCCACCTCGAACACCGTGCTTTGGCTCGTATCTCCGCACAGCCGGCCGATTTTTCCGGTGAGGTTGAGGTCAAGCAGATAGTGTTGGCCAAAGCGTTTATCCGCGCCCAGCCCGTTTTGAGCGATCACCTCACGCAAGGGGGGCAGATGCCGCACGTTCATCGCCGCTCTCTCCTGTGCGTTGCTATATCATGGGCCAGGCGCAAGGCGGCGATCAGGCTGTCAGCTCTGGCCACGCCCTGACCGGCAATGTCAAAGGCGACGCCGTGATCAGGAGATGTTCGCACTATAGGAAGTCCCAGGGTGATATTCACCCCACCATGGAAATCAAGCGTCTTGACCGGGATCAGCCCCTGATCATGGTACAGGCAGATGGCGGCGTCATATTGCGCCCGGGCTTCTTTATGGAACATGGTGTCAGGTGAGAGCGGGCCGAGAATTTCCAAACCCTCCGCCGCAAGCGTTCTGAGCGCGGGGGCGAGAATATCGATCTCCTCGTGTCCCAAGGCGCCGTTTTCGCCAGCATGAGGGTTCAGCCCGGCCAGCGCCAGTCTTGGTGCGTTGAACCCGAAATCCCGCCTAAGCGCATATGCTGTCACGCGCGTGGTCTGAACGACTGAGCCCGAAGAGAGGGCTTTGATGGCGGATTTCAACGGCGTGTGGGTTGTGACGAGGGCGGTTCGCAAACCACCCCCGGATAACATCATCACCGGTCCTCGCGGCCCCTCCATCTGTATATCCGAAGTCAAATGGGCGATGAATTCGGTATGGCCTGGAAAGCTGAACCCTTCCTGGTAAAGACGCACTTTGGAGATCGGGTTGGTGACGATGCCGCTGACTTCGTCTTTCAGGGCTGATTTGACAGCCGCCTCGACAGATGCAACGGCGTTGGCCGGTGTGCTCGACGTTTCGGGTAAATCAAAAACGGGCAAGGCATGGGGAAAGACCCGCAGAGCTTCCTGTGCATCGGTCACGAATTCGGGGCAGGGCAGGCCCAGCGATTGCGCCGTTTCCAGCCATGGTCGCGCATGTCCCATGGCGACAAAGCACACGGGCCCATGACGTAAGGAGCGCCAGGCTTTCAGGCTGATTTCGGGGCCAATCCCGGCGGGATCCCCCAGGGTCAGGGCCAGAGGCGGATGCGTCACCGGATTTCGATGGCGGCGTCGCGCCGCAGATCTCGCAGCCATCGCCGCGACAGCAGTGAGAGCTGTTGGTTCACCAGCTGATTCTCGATCTGGTCAGGGGTCGGCACGCCCGGCCCGGTCAGAGTCCGCTCGCACAGCACGAAAACCTGGGCGCCGGCGATGGTGGTCAGAACCGGCGTAGCCGATCCTGTTTCCAGGGGCGTCAGGGCATCGCGAATGGTCGGCGTCAGCGCGTTGGCGCTGACGGCGCCCAGATCGGTGACGAAAGCGCCATCTATGGCATCGGCGACAGATTCGAGATCGTCACAGCCATTGATGTCAGCGGCGGCGCGACTGAGTGCGGCGCGACCTTCATCGCTCACGCGAGAGGCGGGCAGGGTGATCTGGTTCAGGCTAAGCTGTTCCACCACCTGTCCCTCGCGTTGATCAATAAGCCACACCGCCTGAACGCCGCCCGGCACGCGAATTGGAGGCCAAACATCCCCTGGTGACATTTGCCGGACAATTTCGGCGACCTGCGGACGCAAGCTCGACAGGGGCAAATAACCGGTATCACCGCCAACGCTGGCGCTGGCGGCGTCGGAGAACTGCTGAGCCAGCACCTGGAAGGGCGCCCCCTGATTCAGCTGGGCGTAAATGGTCTGCATCATCGCCATGGCGCGTTCTTCGCCGTTTTCCGGGGTGATTTCGATGAAGATTTCACCCAGCCGGTATTGCGGTTGGGACGTCGATTGCACCAGGCGATCCAGCGAGATCTGAATCTGCTGGTCGGAAATACGAATGCGGGAACGATAACGGCCGCTTACCAGGATTTGCCAGGCAATTTCCGCTTCCACCTGCCGACGCAGGGTAGCGATGTCAATGCCGTTATCGGCCAGATCGGCGGCCACCTGTTCCACCGTAGCGCCCGCACGGGCGGCAATGTCATGCAGAGCGTTATCTATCTCGGCGTCATCTACATCAAGTTCGAACTCTGCGGCGGTTTGAAGCTGCAAGGTCTCATCAATCAAACTACGAATAGCCTGATCCTGAATCCGGATCAGTATTTCCTCGGTAGGCTGAATTCCAGCTGAGGACAGAATAAGGCGCATCCGATCCCGAACATCCAGCGTCGTAATGGGCTGGTCATTGACCACGGCGGCGATGCCTTCCACCTGCTGGGCGGATGACACGGGAGCAGCGGTAGCGAGGCAAACGCCCGCGAAAAGGATCAACGCGTGTTTGAACGCCATGAAAGAACCATATTGCTGAGTGGTTTTGGGCAAGATACCCATCCCGTGCCCTGAAGCAATTGTTGCGCTGCGCGCTAACCCTCTAATTTCCGCTTGTCCCGCCGAGTGTGAACAAAACCACTTCGAGCCTGACCGATTCACCGGGACCGAGACGGCCCACGGCGATATTGTCGCGCTCATAGAACACGCGCAAGCTGGTGCATTCATCAAGATATTGCAGGCCAGCGCTCTGGCGGCGCACATCATTTTCTTCCTCGTCGATCGTTCCCCGATAGACCACAGACCAGTGTTCGGTCAGTTCCATGGCCATATTCGCGGTGATCTCGGAAAGCACCTGCGCAGAAGTGTTGTCCACCCGGCGCGTGTAGCGGGTTCTGAGGTTGACGCGCCAGGTTTCAAGACTGGCATTCACATCCAGGCGGTTGATTGCAGAGGTTGCGGAATCAATTCGCACACGTGTGTTGAAAGAAAGTGCGTTCAGATCAAGTTTGGCCTGACCGATCCAGTCCGAAGCGTCGCCAGCCAGTCCGCTGTCGGGGCCGAAGCGTTTATCGCCATCCAGACGATAACTGCGCCCGGCGAAGACTTCCGCTTCGCCGGGAAGAGGTTTATCGTTCCAGTCCACGGCTACAGTCAAGCCCATATCCGCCCGCGCACCGTCTTCCCACAGGTCGTAGCCGTTGGCACGCACGATGTCGAAAAGCTGGGTCCGCTGGAAATTGATGGATACGCTGTCAAGATTAGCCGGATGCTGGTCTTCATCGCCTCCATTGGCTGCAATTACGGCAATGCGCGGGGCGATTATCCAGTTGGACATTTGACCGGGGCGCACCAGGGGCAGGCTGACATCCAGCCCGATCGCACCGCGCAACCGGGTCAGATCGGTGCGTTCTTGAACTCCGTTGAGGGTGTTCTGATAGGAATAGGCGTCTACCCGGCCTAGTGCGAAAGCTTCTGTGCGCACACCGCCAGGCAGGATGGAAGGGCGACGCCAGTCAAGTTCCATGCTTGCCCGAGCATGACTGTCGCCCTGTTCGCGAAGCAGGTTGACGGCGTTGAAGCCGAAATCAAAATCTCCCGCCCATTCGGGAAAGGGTAGTCCGGCACTGAAACGCACCAACGGTCCGATAACGGGCAGGGTGCTATCGTTGAAATTTTCCTGAAGACGGTTGAAATGGATCGCGCTGACGTCGCCATGGAAGTTTTCACCACTGCCGATCAGGTAGAGCTGACTGGTCAGCAGGCGTTGGTCTCGGATGAGGAATAGCCCTGTGTCGCGCCCGGGCGATTCCTCGTACCCATACCGGCGCAGGTAAAGGTCGCCTGTGACGGCTTGCATGCTGAAGCCCCAGCGCCAGTTTGTGCTGAGATTAAATAAACCCTCGGCGAATACATGGCCGCGAAACGCTTCTTCGCCGAACTTTTCTTCCCGGTTGAATTCTTGCTCATAGGTGAAGCTGCTGCGCAAGGACAGCTGTCCCGCATAGAACCGCCGGGTCCAGTCCAGTTGTATGAGCGGGTTTACCCTGTTCATATAGCGTGGCGAAACCACCAGTGCCTGTGACGGTCCGATAGCCCACAGATAGGGTTGTTGATAGCTGAATCCTGTGCGGGAGGAATTGCCTATTATCGGGAACAGAAAACCTGACTGCCGTGCCGC
>RKRX01000015.1 GCA_007571185.1 Oceanicaulis sp. | reverse complement strand
GCCCGGACGGCGGCGGCGCGGCTGTCGTTTTTGATGGCGATACCCGTTATCCTCGCCGCCGCGGGCCTGGAGGCGGCGAATCTGGCGGCCGCGCCAGCGGCGGCGGACTGGCCGGCCCTGGCGCTGGGCATGGCCGTGGCCGGCGCCAGCGCCTTCGCCTGCATGGGCGCGCTGCTGCGCCTGGTGGCGCGCTGGGGCCTGTGGCCGTTCGCCGCGTACCGCTTGGCGCTTTCCGCGCTGATCCTGCTGTAAAAGGTTTTGCTTATACTCGCATTGGTCGCCGCCCGCGCCGCGAATACTGGTCTATCAGCGCACAATCCACGGCGGA
This sequence comes from Oceanicaulis sp., assembly GCA_007571185.1. GTDB lineage: Bacteria > Pseudomonadota > Alphaproteobacteria > Caulobacterales > Maricaulaceae > Oceanicaulis. The sequence continues at coordinate 3,834 of RKRX01000015.1, read as the reverse complement.
AAACGATATAATTTTCGGCTTCTGCGAATAAGGGAGTACAGCAAAGATGAATCCAAGGACAGGAACCGTGGTCTATAGAGCGCTCAGTCTGGGCGCAGGAGCGCAAAGCACCGTGCTAGCGCTTCTACTGTCCCGATCAGACCGCCGCTTGGCCGAACTGGGCTACCCCATGCCCGATGTCGCCGTTTTCGCTGACACTGGGTGGGAGCCCGAGTACGTATATCGGCATTTGAATTGGCTTGAGGCGGAGCTTCAATTCCCGCTGATCCGTGTTTCCGACGGCGACCTCAGGGAAAATCTGAAACAGGGGCGCACTGTATCCGGGCATCGTTTTGTTGATGTTCCCCTTTACACAGTTAACGAGGACGGAAGAAAGGGGATGCTGCGACGCCAGTGCACGAATCATTACAAGATTCGACCCATATATCGGCGCATTCGGCAATTGGCTGGAGGAATACCCAGAAGACCATTCCCCAAAGACAAGTACGCAGAAATGTGGATCGGCATCTCACAGGATGAGATGCTTCGAATGAAACCGAGCAGGGAATCGTGGGTTGAGCATCGCTGGCCGCTGGTGGATATCGGAATGTCGCGCAGCGATTGCATCGAGTGGTTCTCAACCGAGTACCCGGACCGCTACTTGCCCCGCTCCGCTTGTGTCATTTGTCCATATCGTTCCGACGAGCATTGGGTGGAACTTAAGCAGCGCGAACCGAACAGTTATGAGGAAGCCGTAAGGTTCGATCGCTGGCTTCGAAAAAGCACCGAGACGCCCGTGCGGAAACTTTTGAATGGCCGACCATACCTTCACTCTGCCCGCAAGCCGCTCGACAGCGTCATAAAGCAAAAGGAAACGGGAAGCGTAACCGGAGAAGCGTTCAATAATGAATGCGAAGGGTTGTGCGGTGTCTGAACCGCATCAGACATCCGTTCAGCCAAGTTACGCCTTATATCCATACCAGCGTCAGGTTCTGGCAGACATTATCGGAGCTTTGGCTTCCTCTGAGCGTCGCGTCCTTGCTCACTTGCCCACAGGCGCCGGCAAGACCCGAGTCGCAACCCATGCGGCCTGCCATCTTCTTAATCAGCAGGATGATTCACGCGCGCTTGCGGTCTGGCTGGCGGCAACCGAGGAACTCTGTGAACAGGCAGCGGCCCAACTCGCGCAAGGCTGGTCTCATTTAGGGCGGCGGCATGCATACATTTATTCTCATTGGGGCAGCCGAAAACTTGATCTGAGAGACCTGAAATCTGGTTTTCTGGTTACAGGACTTGGCAAGCTGCGTGCTGCTGCGTCGCATGATCACACGCTGTTGGCCCATCTGGCGCACCGGGTGTGCGCTGTCATTTTCGATGAGGCCCATCAGGCCGTCGCGGATACCTACTCTTTTTTAACCGAACAACTTTGCAGTTGCCGTCCGCCGCTTTTGGGGTTAACGGCAACTCCCGGGCGCACTGCATCGCCAATCGAGACTGATTACCGACTGGCCGAGATGTTCAACCGAACGAAAGTCTCCATAGATCCAAGGGGGCACGACAGCCCTGTGACGTACCTTATCCAAAACCGGTATTTGGCCATTCCCTGGTTTGTTCCGGTAAGGTTTGATTCCAGTATTCCCGTCGAAAATCCGGCGCCGGGTTTCGACTACGCCACTGACGATCTTGATCGTTTGGGGAGCGACACGGAGCGAACGCGCATGATTGCCGAACTTGCCGAGCGCGCGGTTGCGCGACACCCGAGAACCATCGTGTTCTGTCCTTCCGTGGAGAGCGCCAGCGAATGCAACAGACTCCTAAGCAGCAAAGGTCTGGCAACTTCAGTGATTATGGCTGACACGCCCAAAGACTACCGCCGCGACATCATCGAAAACTTCAAGAGTGATAATAGAGAGCATATGGTGATGTTCAACTACGGGGTTCTCACCGCTGGCTTCGACGCGCCTCGCACCCGTTGCGTCATCATTGCCCGCCCCACTACTTCCCTCGTTCTCTATTCGCAGATGGCTGGCCGTGCTTTACGGGGGCCGAGGTCCGGCGGGAATATAAAGGCTGAGATACTCACGGTCGCGGACACGAACCTGCCTGGTTTTGGCTCCGTCACTGAAGCATTTGCGAATTGGGAGGAGTTATGGACGAACAGCTAGCACATCTATCGGAAAAAGACCGCAACCTGTTTATGGGCAGCTTTACCATACGGGCGCTGCGTGACAGCAGGTATCACAACACCGCCTACGCGGTTGCCGAACTCATTGACAACTCGAGTGAAGCGGATGCTGGGCACATCCAGCTCCTATGTTACGAGAGGACCGTTCGGGGGAAACATCGACGACAAATGCGCATTGACGAACTGGCAGTGATAGACGATGGCAAGGGAATGGATGCTGAGACGCTTCTGGATGCGCTGAAGTTTGGAGGAGGCACACAGCATAATTCACCGCGAGGAATTGGAAAGTATGGCATGGGGCTGCCTACATCATCCATGTCTCAATGCAAGCGGGTGGATGTTTGGACTTGGCAGAATGGGCCTGAATCGGTGCTGCATTCGAGCATTGATGCCGACGAAATAGAGGCAGGAAACCACCTTGTCCCTGTGCCAGATAAGGATACTCCGGTGCCGGATGTATGGAAACAGGCGGCAGATGAAAAACTGCTTTCGCATCAAAAAGGGACTCTGGTTGTGTGGAGCAAGCTGGACAAGATTCAGTGGAAAAGAGGCAAATCGCTAATTGAAAACACCATCAAAGAAGTTGGGCGTATCCATCGCCACTATATTCATAACGAAATCGTGAAGATTGAGGGCGTTTGGTTCGACCATCCCGCAAGGATTAGGTCAGAACAGAGAAAACAATTCATCGCTAATGATCCTCTTTACTTGATGGCGCCAAATTCCATTAAGGAAGAGCCGTGGAATAAATGCGCCATGTTTAAAGAATGGGCTAATAAAGACTATTCCTGCATGGTGGACGGAAAGGAAGAAACTATTACAGTGCGGTATTCAATCGTAAAACCCGAGGCATTGAAGACACCAATAGCGACACAGAATCCGGGCAATACAGATCGTGGGAGGCATGCCAGACACAACATCGGGGTGTCCGTAGTCCGAGAGGATAGGGAAATCGTCTTGGAAGATGCGTTTCTCAGGGAAGGGGGCAGCGCTGAAAATCCACAGAATCGTTGGTGGGGCTGCGAAGTTTTCTTTAAGCGCGCGTGCGATGAATTATTCGGGCTGGATCACAACAAGCAAATGGTTGCGAACTTCACACAGGCTGCTAAAACGCTTGCACGGGATGATCGTGCTACCGATGTCATCCTTGATGAGGAAGGGATCGAAAAAGATGAGGATGTCATATACAAGATAGTCGGAGACATCCGGGATCAGACACGCGCCATGATGATGGAGATCAGGAAAATGTTTGCGGAAAAGCGCGGCAAAGCTTCCAGAGAAAGCCCTGGAAGCCCAGACAAGAAAGCCGCCAAAACCGCCACAGAAGCTGACAGAGACGCCATAGCTGCCGGCGAGGAACAACCTACACCCACGGACAAGGAGCGAGACAATAAGCCTCCGGATGAACGGATTGAGGGACTTACGCAACAGTTCGTTGACTCGGGATCAACTTACGATGACGCGCAGGAACTGGCGAGGCTCCTGGTAAACGAAGGTTTGGGGTACCAGTTCAACTCGGCCCAGCTGGATGGGTACCAGATGTTCAATGTGCGTTCAACTCAGGGAGTGCTGCATGTCAACCTCAATATGGATCATCCAGTTTACGATCTGCTGAAGCACATCGAGGACAATATCAATGGAAATACTGACGAGGACCACCCCGCCTATAT
>RKRX01000129.1 GCA_007571185.1 Oceanicaulis sp. | reverse complement strand
CGATATAGTTCACTGATTCGACCCGGGCGCCCTCGGCGATCTGTGGCGCGTCCGGCGACCGCACAGTCAGCTCACCCTCAATCCGGGCGTCTGGTTCAATGATCACTTCCTGCGCCCGGATATCCACCTGCCCCAGAATGACGCCTGAGATTCGTACTTCACGCGCCCCGATACTGACCCGATCTTCTAAACGTCCCTCTAGGTAAAGCTTGCGCGCTCCCAGCCTGGAAGAGCCGGAAATCACGGAGTCTGGGGTCAGAACAACCACCAAGCCGGCAATCATCGCATCCCCGGCTATAGCACCGTCAAGAATGACGTCCGCCCCAGCAATAGAAAGGTCGTCAGACAGTTCAGCGCCCACGCGAATATCCGCGCCCGCCAGAAACACCTTATCATCAACCAAGCCATCAAGCTCGATGTCATGCCCCAAGACTCGAACCTGGCCCTCTGTTATCAGGTCCAGACGCACATCAACGCCAATAACAGCTACATCGCCCCGGACTTGACCGGTTGCGGTGACATCGGCGGCAAATATCTCCACACCCTCATCCTCATCGAGGACAAGTTTCAGATCGCCCCCCACATACTGGCCCGCAAAGGCTGCGCTCGCCAGGGTCGCGGCCATAGAGCCCGCCGCCAGGGCGGACTGTGCAAATCGTATCGGTGACTGAAACATTGATCTCTCCACATCTGTCAGACGCATCCACAGCTCTGCCCGCTGCGAGGCATGAATTCGACATTGGATGTTCCAGCGTCCGGGTTCAGCCTGAGCGATTCATCCGGTGTCAGCGCGAGATTGTTCCCCATGATTCTATTGTGAAAAAGGAACATTTCGCGGGACGTCTCCAATGTTTGTTTCCCAAGCTAGCATATCGAAACTCGATAAGAAACCAGAATTTTCCGAAAAACGATAAAAATATTCCAGTCACAATCAAAATCCTCCCAAGCTTGTACACAAAACGGCGATCCGAAGAGCGAACCGCCCTTTGAATCACAGCCATAACCAAAGGGAGCCGATCATTCAGGCGATACGATCCTCCCCTCCACGCTGTTCAAACCGGTTCAGACCGGATGCGCTGCGGTAATTTCCAGATGTGTTTCAGGTATGGATGGCGCGTCCATAGGCATCGAGCACGCTCTCGTGCATCATTTCGCTGAGCGTAGGATGAGGGAAAACCGTGTGCATGAGCTCTTCTTCGGTGGTTTCCATGCCCATGGCCACCACAAAACCCTGGATCAACTCCGTAACTTCCGCCCCGATCATATGTGCGCCCAGCAGTTCACCGGTCCCGACGTCAAACACGGTTTTGACCATGCCATGGTCTTCACCCAGTGCAATGGCCTTGCCATTGGCGCTGAACGGGAACCGCCCGATCCGGATTTCACGGCCCGCCTGTCTGGCCTCCGCCTCAGTCAACCCCACCGAGGCAATCTGGGGCGTGCAATAGGTGCAACCGGGGATCCTGGATTTTTCCATGGGATGCAGGTGGTCCAGGTCTGCAATTTTCTCAACGCAGATCACGCCTTCATGTTCAGCCTTGTGCGCCAGCATAGGCGGGCCAGTCACATCCCCGATGGCGTAGACTCCCGCCACGCTGGTGCGGCCATAGTCATCAATGACCACGCGGCCCTGCTCAGTGTTCACGCCCAATGTTTCAAGACCAAGTTCCTCAACATTGCCCACAACGCCAACGGCTGAAATCATCCGATCCGCAGTAATCTGCAAGGTCTTGCCATTGCTGATCTGAATATGGGCGGTGATGGCGTTGGCGGCTTTATCCACCCTAACGACCCTGGCGTCGGTGAAGATTTTCATGCCCCGTTTCTCCATCGCCTTGCGGGCAATCTGGGAGATCTCGGCGTCTTCGACCGGCATGATCTGATCCATCACTTCGACTACGGTCACATCCACGCCCATGGAACGATAGAAACTAGCGAACTCGATGCCGATAGCGCCGGATCCCATCACAAGGATGGATTTGGGCAGTTCGGCGGGCTTCATGGCCTCGAAATAGGTCCAGATCAGCTTGCCATCAGGTTCAAGCCCCGGCAGGGCGCGCGGTCGGGCGCCAGTGGCCAGAATGATGTGTCTGGCGGTGTACACCCCCTCACCCATCGCGCCTGCAGGCGCCGGGCGCCGGGGTTCCACGGCAGGTTTGGCGGATTTATCCACCCTGATCTCACCGGGTCCGGTGATTCGAGCTTCTCCCCAAATCACGCCGACCTTGTTTTTCTTCATCAGGAAACCAACACCGCCATTGAGTCGGTCTGACACTTTGCGAGATCGAGCCACAATCGCCTTGATGTCGGCGGTTATCTCTCCGTTTAGGGTCAGACCGTAATGACGGGCCTGATTGACATGATCGAGAATCTCAGCCGAGCGCAGAAGCGCCTTGGTGGGGATACACCCCCAGTTCAGACAGATTCCGCCCAGATGCTCGCGTTCCACGACAGCGGTCTTGAACCCCAGTTGCGCCGCCCGGATGGCGGCCACATAACCGCCCGGTCCACCGCCAATAATAACGATATCAAAATTTGTTTCGGACATGAACTGTCTCCGCCATGATGGTCACCCTCTCCGCACCCTGACCTGATCGCCGCCGCGCTACATCAACATGGTCATCGGGTCTTCGAGGAAACCCTTGAAAGCGGCGAGCCAACGTGCGCCCTTGGCGCCGTCCACCACCCGGTGGTCGCAAGTCAGGGTGACAGTCATCATCATCGCTTTGGCCAACGCACCATCAATCACCGCCGGACGTTCTTCACCAGCGCCCACACTCAAGATCATGCCCTGGGGCGGGTTGATGATGGAAGCAAAGGACCGGACGCCAAACATGCCCAGATTGGATAGCGAGAAAGTTCCGCCCTGAAACTCTTCAGGTTTGAGCTTACGCTCCCGGGCGCGAGCAGCAAGAGTCTTCATTTCGACCGAGATTTCCACCAGCCCCTTTTGATCAGCGTCCCTGACAATCGGGGTGATCAACCCGCCTTCAATCGCCACAGCCACGGATATATCAGCATGTTTGTGCAAAGCGATGCGACCATCCCCGATCCAGCTGGCGTTCGCCTGTGGAACTTTCTTCAGCGCCAGACCGGAAGCCTTGATCAGGATGTCATTGACAGACACCTTCACGCCTTCAGGCGCTTTGGCGTTGATCTCCTTACGAAATTGCAACAGCGCGTCGACCCGGCAATCCATGTTGAGCGGGAAATGCGGAATATCGCGAAAGCTTTCCGACAAGCGATCGGCTGAAATCTTGGTGATATTGTCAGCTGTGACAAGCGCATAACGATCCAAACTGACGCCATATTTCGCCAACGGCTCAACCTCATCCATCGGAGACGGGATCGCAACAGGGGCGGTAGCGTGCGCAGCGCTGGCGGAGCTGACAGGCGTCGGTTGGGCCATGGCCGCTTGCACATCACGCTTGATGATCCGGCCCTGAGGTCCGCTGCCCGCAACAGCCCCCAGCTCAAGACCGGCGTCACGGGCCAGGCGGCGCGCCAGGGGTGAGGCTTTGATCCGGTGTTCTCCAGATGCGGGCGCGGGCGGCAGGCCGGCGACGGGGATAATGTCAGACGTGGAAGCGGCGGCCGACCCGGATGTTGCGGCGGGGGCGACTTCCCCGGCGATATGGCTTTGCACAGCGGACTGGCCTTCACCCTCTGCAAGCAGCAGAGCGATCAGTGTATTGACTTTCACACCCTCGGCGCCTTCCTCAATGAGGATTTTGCCAATCACGCCTTCATCAACCGCTTCAACTTCCATGGCGGCTTTGTCGGTCTCGATTTCGGCGATCACATCGCCTGAAGAGACCGTATCACCCTCTTTCACATTCCACTTGGACAGCGTGCCTTCCTCCATGGTCGGCGACAGGGCGGGCATCAGGATTTCGATAGGCATCGGGAACTCCGTAAGGCGAGCGCGAAGACAAAAAAGGAAAAACGGGATCCGAACCCGGCGTGGCGTCAGGACTTCCAAACCGCCATTGTATCGATCACCACACTTCCCCCCGGCTGTGCATAGCATACCTGGTTTGCAGCGGCGACAATGTCTTCAACGCCAGGCAATGACAACGCTTCAAGATTAGCCGCATAGGGCAGCGGTACGTCCTTTTGAAACACGCGAGCAGGCGGTGCATCCAGATCATCAAAGGCTTCCGCCGTTACTGCAGCGGCGATTTCCGCGCCAACACCATGCTGACCCCAACCTTCTTCCGCACAAACTAGACGATTGGTCTTCTTCACCGACTTGGTCACAGTGGCGATATCAAGCGGACGCAATGTCCGCAGGTCGATCACTTCCGCGCTGATGCCCTGGACGGCCAGCTGCTCTGCGGCCTCAAGCGCAAAACCGACCATGCGTGAATGTGCGGTGATCGTCACGTCGGAACCTTCGCGTCGGATTTTGGCTTTGCCGATGGGCAGCACGAAATCATCCATGTCGGGGATTTCGAAGGTTTTGCCGTAAACTAGCTCATGTTCGAGGAACACAACCGGGTTGGGATCGCGGATAGCGGCCTTGAGCAGACCTTTGGCGTCCGCCGCATCATAAGGGGCGATAACTTTCAGGCCCGGCACGTGGGCGTACCAACTGGAATAATCCTGACTGTGCTGGGCCGCCACGCGAGCCGCAGCGCCATTAGGGCCGCGAAACACAATGGAACAGCCCATCTGACCGCCGGACATGTAGAGCGTCTTGGCGGCGGAGTTGATGATGTGATCAATGGCCTGCATGGCGAAGTTGAACGTCATGAACTCGACAATCGGCTTCAGGCCGCCAAAGGCGGCGCCCACGCCTAGACCGGCAAAGCCGTACTCAGTGATCGGAGTATCCACCACCCGGCGTTCACCGAACTCCTGCAACAAGTCCCGGGTGACCTTGTAGGCTCCCTGATAGTCTGCAACCTCTTCGCCCATGACGAACACGGTTTCGTCCCGGCGCATTTCCTCGGCCATGGCGTCACGCAACGCATCACGCACAGTGATTTGCTTCATCGTTGTTCCGGCCGGAATCTCGAGCTCACGGGCGGTCTGAACCACCGGGGTCGCCGGCGGCGGTGGAGCCGACCCGACCACAGGCGCGCAGTCCACAGCGGTGGGAGCGGGCGCGGCATCGACGACGGCATCGGTGCTCTCACCTTCTTCAAGCAGGACGGCGATGGGCGTACTCACCTGAACGCCTTCAGAGCCTTGTTCTACCAGAAGCTTGCTCACGACGCCTTCTTCAACAGCTTCAACCTCCATGGTGGCTTTATCGGTTTCAATCTCAGCGATCACATCGCCGGAATTGATCTGATCACCGGGTTTGACCAACCATTTGGCCAGAGTCCCCTCTTCCATGGTGGGCGAGAGCGCAGGCATGAGAATCTGGATGGGCATGTCGGTCAACCCTCAATCAGAACGTCTGTATAAAGCTCACTGGCGTCAGGCTCGGGACTGTTCCTGGCAAAATCAGCGGCTTCACTGATAATTGCTTTGATATCCTTGTCGATCTGCTTGAGACCTTCATCGTCGGCGTAACCAGCGTCGAGGATCAGCTTGCGGGCCAGATCAATCGGATCGCGGTTTTTGCGCACCTGATTGACCTCTTCCCGAGAGCGATAGCTGGCCGGATCAGACATGGAATGGCCGCGATAACGATAGGTCTTCATTTCCAGGATAAACGGGCCATCGCCGGAGCGAGCGTGGGCCACGGCTCGCCTGGCGGCATCGTGAACCGCGGCGACGTCCATGCCATCCACCTCCTCACCGGGAATGCCGAAGCTGGCGCCGCGTTTGTATAGGTGGATTTCAGAACTAGCGCGCTGTACCACCGTACCCATGGCATACCGGTTGTTTTCAATGATAAAAACCACCGGCAGGCTCCAGAGCTTGGCCATATTGAAGCTCTCATAAACTTGACCCTGATTGGCGGCGCCATCTCCGAAATAAGTTGCACACACGCGTTTGTTGCCCTTGTACCTGTCTGCAAAAGCCAAACCGGCGCCGATCGCCACTTGCGCGCCCACAATGCCATGACCGCCAAAGAACTGCTTTTCACGCGAAAACATGTGCATGCTGCCGCCTTTGCCTCTGGAATAACCATCAATACGACCGGTCAACTCGGCCATCACGCCTTTGGGATCCATGCCTGTGGCCAGCATGTGCGCATGATCGCGATAGCCGGTGATCACCTGATCACCCTCTTCAAGAGCGGCCTGAACGCCGACCACAACCGCTTCCTGACCGATATAAAGATGGCAAAAGCCTGCGATCAGACCCATGCCGTACAACTGACCCGCCTTTTCCTCAAAGCGGCGCATCAGCAGCATGTCGCGATGCCAGCGCATCAGCTGGTCTTTTGTGATCCCGGGCTTGCCGGATTTTTTGGCGGAACTGTTGGAGCGGGATCTGCTCGCAGCGCTAGAAGTACGTTTTGTCGCCATTTACTTTACATACGAAACGATATGCTCGTTCTCCCTGCTGACATCGAGATTGCTTCTAACAGGAAAGTGAACGCAAGGACAAGTGTGCGGCATTCCTGCACGTATAAACAATCAGATGACGTCTGATTTACACGGGTATGATAACCATGAACCTTATCGGTGAACATCACAACTGGGAAACCATATCCTGGCGGGTCGCCGCACAGGCTCTGAGATGTTGAACCAGGCGTGCATTGCGTGAGTTGACCGATATTCCGGTTCTTCGAGACAAGTAATAGGCGCGCGCCACACTCCAGTCCCCGTCCGGAAAGACCGGGGTCAGACGCCCTGCACCGATTGCCTCAAACGCAAGCGGTTTGCGCGCCAAGACAATCCCTGCTCCCGCTTCAGCCAACCTGAGCGCAGTCAGGCTGTCTTCACATCGAATAGAGGGTCGAACGTCCATGCCGTACCCGCCACGCGCCACCAGCCAGGCGCGCCAGCCCTCTGGAAGGCTAATATCCTCAATCAAAGGGTTGTGCTCCAGCATGTCCGTCCCGTCGTCTGGTGCGAACCGCCCCGGAGCCGCCAGCGGGGTGAGCACCTCTCCCATAAGACGTCCAGACATGACCCCCTCTGTTCCTTCAGCCGCCAGGAAGAGCTGTACGTCAGCATCCTGATCAGGTCGGACCAACCGCACGGCTCCATCCCAATGCGCCAGATCCGCCGCGAGCCAGGCGTTCATAAGATCGGGCGGGGCGGATATGGTCAGGACAGGAGCAGAGTCCACACTGCGAAGCGCCGCGCTGGCTTCTCCCATGAGCTCGAACCCGCGCCTGAGAGGCTCCAGCGCCGCAGCGGCGTGTTCAGTCAACACCAGTTTTCGTCCCTCCCGATCAAACAGTCGCACACCCACCAGCGCTTCCAGCTGGCGAACCTGCTGGCCTATGGCGGCGGGCGTGACATGCAGTTCCTCCGCCGCCGCCACAAACCCGCCTCGACGGGCTGTGACTTCAAAAGCGCGCAGAGCGTTAAGCGGGATAAGGCCGGTCATGATTCTGATAGAAAGATTTTCTTTCTGTATACGCTAAAAATACTGATTTGCAATAAGAAAAAATAAATTTCAATCCTACCGCCCGATCAAATGAGGGCCTTCCATGGATCAGTTTCTGCCTGCAATTCCTCTCAAGGACACCCGGGTGGTGGTTCTGGGCAGCGGCGCCGCTGCGCTAAACAAGCTGCGTCTGTTCCGCACTGCACCGTGTGAGCTTGTCTGGTGCACGCTGGGCAAACCCGTCGCCGCGCCAGCAGACCTTAACCCGAACACCCGCATCATCACTGACGCCAATCCCTGCCGTATGCTTAGGGGCGCCAGGCTGGTCTTCATCGGGGTCGAAGAGCGCAAACTGGCGCGCGTGCTGGCGCGCAAAGCGCGCAAGGCCGGCGCACTGGTGAATGTGATTGATGATTCGCCGCTGTGCGATTTCTACACCCCGGCGCTGATCGACAGAGGCGCCATCACCGTCGCCTTGTCCTCAGGCGGGACCGCACCGGTTCTTGTGCGCGACCTGCGCAGCGCTCTGGAAAGCGTCATCGCGCCGGGTATCGGATTGCTGGCGGAAACCGCCCGCACTTTGCGCCATCGGGTCAGCAAAGTCTTTCCAGATGTGGACGCCCGCCGCAGATTCTGGGAACACACGCTGCGGGGCCCGGCGACCCGGCTGGCGGACCAAGGCGACGCCGATGGCGCCAGGCGGGCGATGATCGCCGCCCTGAACACCTCCGCCGCCGGAACCGGGAAGGGCGTCGTGCACCTAGTGGGCGCGGGGCCGGGCGATCCTGAGCTGCTCACCGTCCGTGCTGCCCGCCTGATCCGGGATGCTGATGTCATCGTCCATGATCGCCTGGTCTCGCCTGCCGTGCTCGACCGCGCCCGGCGGGACGCGATCCGTATTGATGTGGGCAAAACCGCCGGTCATCACCCCGTGCCGCAAGGCAAGATCAGCGACCTCTTGATTGAGCACGCCCGGCTGGGCCGCCGCGTGGTGCGTCTGAAAGGCGGGGACAGCTTTATTTTTGGACGTGGAGGCGAGGAAATCGAAGCCGTGCGCAACCAGGGTATCGAAGTCTATGTCACGCCGGGCATTTCTGCGGCGCTGGCGGCAGGCGCCAGCGCACAAATCCCCCTCACCCATCGCGATGCGGCCCAGGCGGTCACTTTTGTCACCGGACAACCCAGAAAGAATGGACCGCAACTTGACTACGCCGCCCTGGCCGCCAGTACGCACACTCTGGTGATCTATATGGGCGTCGCCGTGGCCGCCATACTCTCACGCCGCCTTGTACAGGCCGGAAGGGAGGGCGCAACGCCTGTCGCCATTGTCGAGAACGCCACCTGTGATGGCGAGCGCCGCATCTTCACCACGCTGAATCAACTCGCCACCGCGATTGCAGGCCAGCAGATCACCGGCCCGGCCGTGCTGGTTATCGGTGACGTGGTCAATCGGGCGCCCGAAGCATTGTCGGGACTGGCTCATCAAATGCTGGAGCAAGCCGCATGAAAACGATCACGGCGAACCGCCTTACCGATGGCCGGGTGGTGTATCGCACCATTGATGAGGGGTGGAGCGAGAACGCAACGCAAGCGCTGCGCCTGACCCCGGAAAATGCAGAAACGGCGCTGGCGTCCGCGCTCGAGGACCAGCTGATCGTGGTTGATCCTTACCTTATCGACATTACCGGCGACGTCGGAGATTTCACCCCAACAGGGCGCAAACATGTGCGTGAAGCCATCCGCCTGACCGGTCCCAGCGCGGGCAGTACCAAGGAGATCGCCCATGTATCAATACGATGAAATTGATCGTGCGCTGGTTGACGCGCGGACGGCGCAATTTCGTGAACAAGTCAACGCCCGGCTGTCCGGCGCCCTGTCTGAGGATGAGTTCAAACCCCTACGCCTGATGAACGGCGTATATCTGCAATTGCACGCTTATATGCTGCGGGTCGCCATTCCTTACGGTGTTCTATCGTCGGAACAGCTGCGCAGTCTGGCCTTTATCGCGCGCACTTATGACCGAGGTTATGGTCATCTCACCACCCGTCAGAACATCCAGTACAACTGGCCCCGACTGGTGGATATTCCCGACATTCTCGACCATCTGGCCGGGGTGGGAATGCATGCCATCCAGACCTCAGGCAATACGATCCGCAATACCACGACCGACCCGTTCGCAGGTGCGGCGGCCGATGAAGTGGCCGATCCGCGCCCATGGTGCGAACTGGTTCGGCAATGGTCCACCACACACCCTGAATTCACCTGGTTGCCGCGCAAATTCAAGATCGCGATCACCGGATCGCCCGAAGATCGGGCCGCCATCGGCGTGCATGATATCGGATTGCGGTTGATCCGCAGCAAAGCGGGCGAGATCGGTTTTGAAATCCATGTGGGCGGCGGTCAGGGCCGCACCCCGGTCATAGCGAAAAAGATTCGTGATTATCTGCCTCAGCGGGAGTTGCTCGCCTATCTGACGGCGATCCTGCGTGTGTACAATCTCAAAGGTCGACGAGATAATCTCTACAAAGCCCGGATCAAAATCCTGGTCAACGCCATGGGGGCGGACTGCTTCGCCCGGGCCGTAGAAGCCGAATATGAAGCCGTGCGCGGACGCGCCCTGACTGTGCCGGTGGAAGAAATTGGGCGAGTGTCCGCCTTCTTTGCCGCGCCACCCGAAGGTCGATCTCAAACCACTCCTCCCGCCGCACCCGGTTATGACCGGTGGCATGGGGTGAATGTGAAACCGCACCGGGTTGCCGGACGGACCATCGTGGTGATCCCGCTCAAGGCGCCAGGCAAGACACCCGGGGACATTGACGCCGATCAGATGGACCTGGTGGCCGATCTGGCGGATCGGTACGGATTGAGTGAAATCCGGGTCAGTAAAGAGCAGAATCTGGTTTTACCCCATGTGGATGAGTCCGCCTTGGAAAGCTTGTATACTCTGCTTGATGGGGCAAGACTGGCCACCCCGAACGCAGACAAGGCCAGTGACATTGTCTCCTGCCCGGGACTTGATTATTGCAACCTGGCCAATGCCCGCTCCATTCCCGTCGCTCAACAGATTTCCCGAAATTTGCATGAATCCGGTCTGGACGCCGTCGCCGGCAAAGTCACAATCAAGATTTCGGGCTGCATCAATGCCTGCGGGCATCACCATGTGGCCAATATCGGCCTTCTGGGCGTCGACAAGGCTGGACAGGAAGTCTATCAGCTCACCTTGGGCGGGGTTGCCGACGGCGATGCGGCAATCGGAAAAATCCTGGGACCTGGCCTGAACGCCGGGGCCGCCGTCAAAGCCGTGATTGCTTGCGTGCGCGTCTTCGCCGAAAAGGCCGCACCAGGCGAGGCTTTCACCCAAACTCTGGCTCGACTGGGCGCTGCGCCTTTCAAGGAGGCTGTCTATGGCGTCTAATGGTGTGATTCCGATCAAAAAAGCCGATTGCCTGGAGCTGACCGGGGATATTTCCCCTGTCGAAGCCGAGCAGGCGGTTCGTGGCGTTCCGCGTGTCAATATCCGTTTTTCGGGCTTCAAGGACGGTCGCGGGTTTTCGTTGGCCGCCCTACTACGCCGGGCGGGCTATAAGGGTGAGTTACGGGCTGTAGGCCCGCTGCTGCATGATCAAGTCGATGATCTCAAGCGCATGGGTTTTGACACGGTCGAGATTGAGCGCCGTGACAGCCCGGCGCGCATCCGTAACACTGGCGGCATGAACTCTATCTATCAACCCGATCCCGGCGCCCCCCTCAACCGTGCCTCGGCCATGCACCAGCGGGCGGTAACGATCCGCAAGGCGCGCGCCGAGACGCTGGCCGCACAGACTGAAGGCGCAAGTCCTGAAGAAATCCTGCGTGTAGCCACGGCTGAATATGGCGGACGCATCGCCATGCTGTCCTCTTTCGGCGCAGAGGCAGCCCTGGGCCTGGCGTTGGTGGCCGATATTGCGCCCGACACGCCGATCCTGTTCATGGACACCGGTCAGCATTTCCCTCAGACTTTGACTTATCGCAACCGTCTGATGGAGCATCTGGGTTTGACCAATCTGCGTACTCTCAAACCCGCCGCCGATCAGGTCGAGGCTGAAGACCCCGGAGGCGATCTCTATCTGACTGACGGGCTGGCTTGTTGTGATTTGCGCAAGGTGCGCCCGCTCGCCGCCGCGCTCGATTCCTATGACGCCTTGATCACCGGTCGCAAGCGCTATCATGGCGGCGAACGCGGTCAGCTGGCGGCGATAGGGTTTGACGGAGAGCGGGTGAAAATCAATCCGTTCGCTTTCCTCAGTCGTGAAGCTGTGGCCGAACGCTATAAGGCGCTGGACTTACCCCGCCACCCGCTGATTGAAAACGGTTACGCTTCCATCGGGTGCTGGCCTTGCACCGCGCCAGCGATGGAACCGGGCTCCCGCGAGGGGCGTTGGACCGGCCAGGACAGAAAAGAATGTGGTATCTTTGATCCCGCCCGCGCCCGGCGCGCCAAACGCGCCGGCGCGATCCGTCTGATCCAGACAGAGCCCCGACGGTTGGGAGCGGAGAGAATTGCATGAACGCCACTATTATTGAACTGATCGGCAACACTCCGTTGATCCGGCTGAAAGCTGCATCCGAGGCCACCGGATGTGAAATTCTGGGCAAGGCGGAGTTTCTCAATCCCGGCGGCTCGGTCAAGGATCGCACCGCGCTGGGCCTGATCCGGGCGGCTGAACAGGATGAATCGCTTCAACCCGGCGGCGTGATCGTGGAAGGCACGGCCGGCAACACCGGTATCGGTCTGGCTCTGGTCGCCAGCGCCCTGGGCTACAAAACCCTGATTGTAATGCCGCGCGGGCAAAGCCCGGCCAAACGTGAGGCGCTAGAGACTGCTGGCGCACGCATTATCGAGGTGGATCCGGCCCCCTATTCCAGCGAGCATCATTTCGTTCATGTCTCCCGCCGCCTCGCAGAACAAACCCCGAAAGCGATTTGGGCCAATCAGTTCGACAATCCGGCCAATAAGGCGTTTCACGCCCAGACCACGGGGCGGGAAATCCTTGAGCAGACCGGGGGCTGCGTGGACGGGTTCATATGCGCCGCAGGCACAGGCGGATCTCTGGCGGGCATCGCCGCCGCCCTGCGTAGCGCTCATTCCCAAATCAGGATCGGGCTGGCCGATCCGGCTGGCGGAGCCCTGTATAGCTGGTTCACGCAAGGTAAACTGGAAACAAAGGGCGGGTCGATCACAGAAGGCATCGGCCTGGGCCGGATCACCGGTCAGCTCGAAGATTTCACCGTAGATCATGCCTATCGCATTGAGGATGCGGAATTTCTGCCGGTTCTGTTTGATCTGGTTCAGTCTGAAGGACTGTCACTGGGCGGGTCGGCAGGGGTCAATATCGTGGGCGCCATGCACCTGGCGCGAGAGCTGGGCCCGGGGCGCACTGTCGTAACCCTTCTGTGTGATTGTGGCGCACGGTACGCTGGCAAACTGTTCAATCCTGAATTCCTGCGCGCGCGTGGCCTGCCTGTCCCGCCCTGGACGGCGCCGGAGGCGGATGCTGCACTGACTGCCTGAACGGAGATTTTAATGCTTGATATGGTTCAAAACGCCAATGTGATTGACCAGGGCGCCTTTTTCGCTTGCAAAGTCACCGAAGTCGAACACTTCACCGATGATCTGTTCCGGTTCCGCACTGCACGTCCAGCCTCTTTGCGTTTCCGTCCGGGGGAGTTTGTGATGATCGGGCTCCAGGAAGAGAGGAAGCCGGTCTTGCGTGCCTATTCGGTCGCCAGCCCCAGCTGGGATGAAGAACTCGAATTTTATTCCATCAAGGTGAAGGGCGGCGCTCTTACCTCCCGCCTGCGCCATATCCAGCCCGGAGACAGAGTGCTTGTAGGTCGCAAACCCACCGGCACGCTGGTCACAGATGCGCTCAAACCCGGCAAACGCCTCTACATGTTATCTACCGGCACTGGCGCCGCGCCGTTCGCCAGCCTGATCCGCGAACCCGATACCTATGAGCGCTTTGAAGAAGTGGTCTTTACCCACACATGCCGCACCGCCCCGGAACTGGCGTATTCACAGGGCCTGGTGCAGGCCCTGGGCGAGGATCCGTTGGTAGGAGAACTGGCGGCAAGCCGACTGGTTTATTTTGACAGCGTCACACGCCAGCAGGGTTCCCGCACAGGCCGGATCACCCATCTGATTGAAACAGGCGCCCTGTTCGATCACATCGACCGTCCAGCTCTGAACCCTGAAACAGATCGTGCTATGATCTGCGGTTCCATGGCCATGCTCAATGAACTCAAAACCATGCTGAAAGCCCGTGGTTTTGAAGAAGGTTCCAACGCCAAGCCCGGCGATTTCGTTGTTGAGAAAGCCTTCGCTGGCGATGGGATTTGACCGGAATACATGACGACTGCTTTCGGGTTTGTCCACGCGGTTGATTGGGTGATGTTGACAAAGAAGTCATTATTTGGTGAAGCAGAAATCCTTTTTTATTTAATTTTCCTCACTGTTCTCAAACATCTTATCCCTATAAGTCTGCGCTCTATGAGCCAATGTTTGATTATCTTTCATCCAGTATTTTGGCCCTCGTACACCATATTCGGGAAAACTCTCTCTAGTCAGTAAAATTTATGCTGCTTTACTAAAACTGGTCATTTCTCCTTCAAAATTAATTTTTCTATCTCCTACAACAGTGACTGTGATACTGCTATCTCTTGTGAATTCAAGCGTATCTCCATCATAAATTTGCATTTCTTGAAAGGTATAATTACGTTTTTTATTAGACTGCGTACATTCCACAGTTGACAAGTCATTCTTATCTTGAGAAATATTCTCTCGAGGAGTAACGTCCTTTCCACCTGCAATTTTTAATGCACTGATAGCTTGCTGTGGATCTAATTTAAAGAATTCACGATTACTTCTTACTCTGGAATCAGAGAAGGTTTGATATATCAA
>RKRX01000179.1 GCA_007571185.1 Oceanicaulis sp. | reverse complement strand
GCTGGGCGGCGCGCAGAACGCAGACAGCTCAGGGGCAAGCTTTGCAGGCCCGTCAGGCGGATCAATCCGTCCGTGGACCTTGTGGGGCGCCGCCGATCAGCAAAACCAATCTGGTGACGCTGGCGACAGTGACTGGCGTTCTGTGTACCTGGGGCTGGATCGCGAGTGGAATTCCGGTTGGCGCGCGGGTTTGGCCCTGTCACGCGGTGGAGGTGCTGCGGACTGGGAAGCTGACGGTCTTTCAGGTGAGCTGGAGTCCACAGTGACCCTGATCTATCCCTACGCTCGCGGTTCGCTGGGACCGGCGACACAGCTGTGGGGTTTGATAGGGGTCGGCGGCGGAGAGTGGCGCCATACCCGCGCCCATGCCGGTGGCGCAGTTGACACCGGTGATCTGTCCGCCGGGCTGGGCCTTGTGGGTCTGCGCAGCGCCCTGGCTGACCGCGGCCCTGTCGATTTCGCCTGGGTGGGTGATGCCGGGGCGAGCCGTCTTCAGGCGATATCAGGCGGGGCCAGTCTTTCAGGCATGGGCGCGGTCGCAAGCCGCCTGCGGCTCGGGGTGGAAGCCTCGTTCGGCGGCGACAATGACTGGAACGGTCAGATGCGGTTGAGTGGGCGTCGCGATGATGGCGGGGGCGTATCGGGCTGGGGCGCCGAATGGCAGGGTGCGCTGGCGTGGTCTTCGGGGCGTGTTGATGCGCGCGTGCAAGGCCGGGCGCTGCTCTCGCACACGCTCTCAGGGTATGCCGACACCGGCGTGGCCGTGAGCCTGAACCTCAGACCACGCGAAAACGGTGCAGGATTGTCGTTCTCGCTGGCTCCGTCATGGGGTAATGCCTCAGCGCTCGGCGGCGACGTGCAGCTGTGGGGCAATGAGCGCATGAGCGCCACGGGCGCAGGCGCTCAACGCAGGCTGGCGCCGCAGATGAGTTGGGAAACCGAACTGGGATACGGGTTTGCACTGGGCTCGGGTGGTCAGGTGCTGCGTTCATATGTGGCTAGCCGGGCTAGCGAATGGCGCACGGGGCTGGAAGTCATCGGGTTCAAATGGTGATAAACGCACAGTCATAGCGCCGACCCAAAGCGGAACAGTCCAGAGGGATCGGGACTTGCTGTGCTGACAATCGCCTTCCAGATGGACCCGATCACCGGCGTGGATGTGAACGCGGACTCCACGTTTGATATTGCCCTGGAAGCCTTCGGGCGCGGTCATGATATCTGGATATATGAGCCTGGACACCTCAGCCTGGAAGATGGAAAAGTGCGCGCCCTCGCCCAGCGCGTGCCGGCCATGCAGCGGGTGCAGGGCGAGCACGTAGCGCTGTCGGAACCTGAAGTGCTGGACCTGCACGAGGTCGATGCGGTTTTTCTGCGCCAGGATCCGCCCTTTGACATGGGCTATATCGCCACCACCCATATTCTGGAGCACCTTATGCCGGAGGTGCTGGTGGTTAATGATCCCCGCCATGTGCGCGATACGCCGGAGAAGCTGTTCGTCACGAGGTTTGAAAGCGTGATGCCGCCCACCCTGATCACCTCGTCTGAAAGTGATATTCGGGATTTTTTTGAGCGTCATGATCGCGATATTATCGTCAAACCGTTATTCGGCAATGGCGGGGCGGGCGTGTTCCGCATTCGCCAGACAATGGAGAATATCGCCTCGCTGATCGAATTGTTCGGACGGACTGGCCGTGATCCGCTTATGGTCCAGGCTTTTGTTCCTGATGTGAGCCAGGGCGACAAGCGGGTGATACTGGTCGATGGCGAGCCTGTCGGGGCAATCAACCGCATCCCTGCCGAGGGTGAAATCCGTGCGAATATGCATGCGGGGGGACGGGCGGCGCCATCCGATCTGACCCGGCGCGATCTGGATATTTGTCGCCTTATCGGGCCCGAGCTCAAACACCGGGGGCTCGTTTTTGCAGGTATTGACGTGATCGGCGACTATCTGACCGAGATCAATGTGACCTCGCCCACCGGCATTCAGGAACTGCGCCGCTTTTCTGGTGTGGACGTGTCTGCGCTGTTGGTGAACCGGGTGGAAGATAATCGCGGCGGGGCGGGCGTGAACCTGTGATCGGAGGCGGTGTGGCGCAGAAGGCTAGAAAGTCAAGTTTTCAACCCAGGTTTTGCCTGCTGCAAGTTCGGCGATCTGCACGGCGTTCAACGCGGCGCCTTTACGCAGATTGTCTGATACGATCCACATGGCGAGGCCGTTTTCAGTGGTGGGATCGTCACGAATACGGCTGACGAAGACAGCGAACTCGCCTACGCTTTCCACCGGGGTGATCATCCGGGGATCGTCTTCATCGGCGCGATCGATCACCGTCAGCCCAGGAGCCTCACGCAGCAGGATGCGGGCATCCCCGGCGCTCAGAGCCTTGTCGAGTTCCAGATGGGCGGCGACGCAATGGCCGACAAAGACCGGTACGCGGGCGCAAGTGGCGAAAAGCTTGATCCCGGGGTCAAGGATTTTCTGGGTTTCCATCGCCATTTTCCATTCTTCCCTTGTGGCGCCATCCTCCATGAAGACGTCGATTTTCGGGATGACGTTAAAGGCGATCTGCGCGGGGAAGTGTTCAGGCTCTATGGGGTCGTTCACATAAATCGCTCGGGTCTGCCGCCATAACTCGTCCATGGCATTTTTGCCTGCGCCGGAGACAGACTGATAGGTGGCGCAGCTCACCCGGTTGATTCCGACCGCATCATGAATGGGTTTGAGCGCCATGACGGTTTGAATGGTCGAGCAGTTGGGGTTGGCGATAATGTTTCTGGTTGGCCGCCGATCAAGCGTTTCGGGGTTCACTTCAGGCGTGACTAGCGGCACATCGGGATCCATCCGCCACGCCGAGGAATTGTCGATCACCAATGCGCCAGCGTTGGCGATTCTGGGCGCCATGGCGCGCGACAAATCCCCGCCTGCGCTCATCAGCACAATATCGACTGAGGAATAATCAAAGGTCTCGGCATCCCTGATGGTGAGCGTTCTGTCACCACAGGACACGTCCCGGCCCACCGATTTGCGGCTGGCCAGCGCATGGACTGTTTCGGCAGGGAAGACACGCTCGTCCAGGATGGTCAGCATTTCCTGACCGACGGCGCCGGTGGCGCCGAGGATGGCGATGTTGAGGGGCATGATTTTTTCCGGTGATACATTCGAAATGTTCGGGAGGCGCCATGTCTGAAAATCAGGCCGGGAAGAAAAGCCTCTAGATTCGTCCGGCGCCAGAGGTGGCCGCGACAGCCTAAACCGGTTCAGTTCAGGCTGGGGTCAATTTTCCTGCAAGCGTTCACAAGGCGCCTCACCGAGTCCACGGAGTGGTCGAACATGGCTTGTTCTTCCTCGTTCAGTTCGATCTCGATGATTGTCTCAACGCCGCCCGCGCCGATCTGGACCGGCACGCCTACATACAGGCCATCTACGCCGAACTGGCCGGTCAGATGCGCCGCGCAGGGCAAGATGCGCTTTTTGTCGCCAAGACAGGATTGCGCCATGGCGATCGCGCTCTCCGCCGGGGCATAGAAGGCCGAGCCGTTGCGCAGCAGGCTGACGATTTCACCGCCGCCCTTGCGGGTGCGCTCGACAATGGCGTTGATCCTGTCATCCGAAGACCAGCCCATCTTGACCATGTCCGGTACGGGAATGCCGGCGATGGTGGAATAGCGGATCAATGGCGCCATCGTGTCTCCATGCCCGCCCATGACAAAAGCGGTGACGTCTTCCACTGACACGTTGAATTCCTCGGCCAGGAACCAACGCAAACGCGCAGAATCGAGAACCCCCGCCATGCCGACCACCTTGTTGGCGGGAAGCCTGGAAACCGTACGCAGCGCCCAGACCATGGCGTCCAGCGGGTTGGTGATGCAGATCACGAAAGCGTCTGGAGCGAATGTCGCTATGCCTTCACCCACAGATTTCATGACCTTGAGGTTTATGTCCAACAGGTCATCGCGGGACATGCCCGGCTTGCGTGGCGCGCCGGCGGTGACGATGCAGACATCCGCGCCCTTGATTGGGGAATAGTCCTTTACCGAGCCGCCGATCAGATGGCTGTCCTTGCCAAATACCGGGCTGGCCTCGCACAAATCCAGCGCCTTGCCCTTGGCGACGCCTTCGTCGATATCCATCAAAACCACGTCGCCCAGTTCCTCGCGTGCAGCGATATGGGCCAGGGCGCCGCCGATCATGCCGGCGCCGATAAGGGCGATCTTTTTTCGGGCCATCAAGATATCTCCTCAGGTCAGGAAAAAGCGCGCCCATGGTGCAGGCGCGAACAAAAATCAGGGCTGATCTACCGCCACCGGCGCGTAAGTGCAATGTGTCGAATGGCGCCCCCTATCATGCCCTGTCGATTCTGGCCCCGCCCGGACGCCGAGCCGCGGCCAGATAGTCGCGACCGCCCATTTCCATCAGACGTGACGCCGCACGCTGGAACTCAAAGGCGTAATCGCCGGTTCCATAGAGCTTGCCCGGTTCTGCAGCAGCGCTCATCACCAGCTTGGTGCGCACCTCATAGAGAGCGTCGATCAGGGTGACGAAGCGCTTGGCCTGATCGCGTTTGTCCAGTGTGAGCAGCGGGACGCCGTCAATCATCAGTGTGTGGAAAGTTCCCGCTAACATCAAATAGTCAGCCGGCCCCAAGGGTTGTGCGCATAATTGCTCAAAGGTGAACCGGGCGACGCCAGCGGCATGGCGGGGCACGATCAGGTCGCGGCCCTGCACCATCAGGATACAAGCCTGCACATTTGCGCCACGGGTCAGGCGATCGAAGGCGCAGTCCATGGCTGCGTCAGCTTCCGGGCCCAGAGGATGGTGACAAACCGGTGCAGCCTGAAGCTGTTCCAGCCGGTAATCTCGACCGGAGTCCAACTCAACCACATTCAGGGTTTGTTTGATCAGGTTAATGAAAGGCAGGAAGAGTTGTCGGTTCAGACCGTTTCTGTACAGATCATCAGGATGGCGATTCGAGGTAGCCGCCATCACCACGCTCTCGGCAAACAGCCCCTCAAACAGGCGTCCGATAATCATAGCGTCACCCACATCGGTGATCTCAAGCTCGTCAAGGCACAATAGCCGGGTTTGTCTGGCCAGCGCCCTGGTTACGCGGAGCATGGGCGCGGCGTTTTTCCTGGCGCGTTCAGCGGTGATCCGGGCCTGAATTTCCTGCATGAACTGATGAAAGTGCACCCGACGCTTTTTCCTGACAGGGGCAGTGTCAAAGAACATATCCATCATCAGGGATTTGCCCGCGCCCACACCGCCGAATAGATAGACGCCGCGCGGGGAGGGTTTGGGCTTGTTGAAAAAACCTCTCCTGCCTTCATCCCGGTTTTTCAGCTCGGTGCACAGCATTTCCAGTCGTTCTGCAACCCTGGCCTGCCCGGGATCGGGTTGCAGTCGGCCTTCGGCAATTGCACGCCTGAGCGCTTCAGCCGGGCCCATCACAGCCACCCGATCAGGACGGCGGCCAGAATCAGGGTGAAGCTGACGCCTGCGGACAGCCAGATCAGAACGGGACGGTTCACGGTGCGCATGTCCATCCCGATACCCCGCCGCGCATCGGGCGCCAAGACAGGGGTTCAGGCGGGGCTTTGCGTGGGGCGCTGCACCCCGTATGAGCTCGGCCCCTTTATGTGGGACCGTATCGGAGGCACACTGGGGCGGTTGTTTTCCTCGACCGGCGGAGGCCGCGCGCTCCGGGAGGTTCCAATGTCTGATTCTGACACGATTTCCACATCTATCCCTGATATGGGCGCTGCCTACCATGATCCGTTGGTTCAGGACGCGGGGCATGGCTTGACCGGTCCAGGCGGCGCCCTGCATCGTTATGCAATCCGGCCCGAAGGGTATCGGCTGGGTGATGAGGACTTCATCACCGGGAGCTGGCGGCTCAGGCGTCAACCTCGCTATACCAGGGCCGAGCACGGGCGCTGGCGTCTGCTGTTCGAAAACCAACGCAGGATGTTGCCGGACCGGGCTTGCAAGGATTTCATGACGGGGTTCGGGCGACTCGAACATCTGTTCAGGGACGGCATTCCCAGCTTCGACGATATCAATGCTATTCTTGAACCGGCCACGGGTTGGACTGTAGTCCCGGCGCCTGAGCTGATCCCGGACAATATCTTCTTCTGGCATCTGGAAAATCGCCGTTTTCCGGCGGGAGCGTTCATCCGGGGCGGTCAACCGCAAACCCCGAAGGTGATCAGGGCCAACAAGGGTTGTGCGCCCGAGCATGTTGAATACACGGCGGTGGAAGACGATCTGTTCTACCTGCAGGAGCCGGATATTTTCCACGATATTTTCGGCCACACGCCCATGCTGATGAATCCGTTCTTTGCGGATTATATCCAGGCCTATGGTGCAGGCGGACGCCGCGCCATCACGTTCAACCGGTTGAAGAATTTTGGCGCTATCTACTGGTACACTGTGGAGTTTGGCCTGATCGAAGAAGAAGGCGCGTTGCGCGTGTACGGCGCAGGTATTCTGTCCAGCCCTGATGAAACCCTGTTCTCGCTGTATTCAGACAGCCCGCACCGGATCAGGATGACGCCTGAGCGGGTCATGCGCACTGACTACGTGATCAGTGATTTTCAGGACACCTATTTCGTCGTGGACTCTATCAAGGCGTTGTACGAGAGCACGGCCGGGCGGGATTTCACTCCAATCTACGAGAAACTGCCCGCCGGTTTCACCTACGCCACCACCGCGCTTCTCGATACGGATGTGGTCGTCACCGAAGGCCGTCAAGTCTATAAGTTCTGCGGTGGAAAGGGCAGGCCCCGCGCCCGGGTGCATATGGAGAAACTCCGCGCTGCGCACGCACGTTAAGCACGCAAGCGGGTGTACAAAAAACGGGAGAGTGATCCCGATCCTGCAGGCGCGTCTCCCGGATTTTGGTGCGCCACGTTGAGGAAAGGAACGGTGAATGCCGCCTCGACGGGAACAGGGATGTCGGTTTCCGCGTTCTCAAAGCGGGTGCGCCAAACAGGATGGACACCGACTACGCCGCAGAAAAGCAGACCAGGGCTATTTTTCGCCACCCGCCCCGCTGCTAAAACGGCACAGTGTTGCACTTCAGATTGGCGGCGGGGCTTGAAAAACAGGTCTTCCAGAGTTGCATGTTCACAAACCTCAGTTGTTTGATGACACATCCCTGGGGTGTGAAGCCTTGATTCTTGATCTGTTTCAGCACCGTGGTGTGTTGTGGCCCGGGGCGGTCTTTTGCGCCTGCGAAAGATCGTCTACGATCGCCGGTCTTATCCACGCTCTCAAAATCGGTTGAACGCTTCACATGAAACCGCTTCCGAAAAAATACGATTCCAAGGCTTGTGAGGCCGCATTGCGCGCTCGCTGGGCTGAAAGCGACACTTTTGTCTGGGATCCCGCCGCCCCGCCGGACAGCGATTATGTGATTGATACGCCGCCGCCGACCGTGTCCGGCGCGCTGCATGTCGGTCATGTCTATTCCTACACCCAGGCCGATATCATGGCGCGTTATATGCGTATGAGCGGCCGCAATGTTCTTTATCCGATCGGTTGGGATAACAACGGGCTGCCGACCGAACGCCTGGTAGAGAAGGTGAGGAAGGTGCGAGGCGGCGCCATGGCGCGCGAGGATTTCGTGGCGCTGTGTAAAGAGGTGATCCCGCCTTATGAGCAACAGTTTCGCGATCTGTTCGATCGTCTGGCCCTGTCGGTGGACTGGAGTCGGGAATATCAGACCATTTCCGATGAGAGTCGATCTGTCAGTCAGATGTCCTTCCTTGATCTGTACAGGAAAGGGCTTCTGGAGCGTCGTCCAGAGGAGCCGACATTGTGGGATCCGGTGGACCGCACCGCGATCGCTCAGGCTGAGGTGAAAGAGATCGAACGTGAAGGCAGGCTCAATTATATTCCCTTCGAGATTGAGGGCGGGGATGTTGAGCCGGCGGTTATCGCGACCACGCGTCCCGAACTGATAGGCGCCTGTGGCGGTCTGATGATTCACCCCCGGCACCCGCGCGCCGGGGAGTTGATCGGAAGACGCGCGATCAGCCCGCTCTACACTGTGCCTGTTGGCATCCATGCCGAAGACACGGTGGATCCCGACAAGGGAACCGGGATCGTCATGTGTTGCACGTTCGGTGACGTGACGGACATCCGGTGGTATCGCGCCCACAATTTGCCCTTGCGCCCGGTGATGGGTCGGGATGGCAGGATGAGGGCTGACCTGCCGATAGGGTCTCAAGACTGGCCGACGCTGGATATGGACAGCGCCCGGTCAACCCTGGCGGCGCTGGCGGGCATGAAAGCGGCCAGTGCGAGGGAGGCGATCCTGGACATCCTCGCGAGTAAAGACCTGATCCTCAAGCAGGAAGCGACCCGTCAGATGATTCCGGTCGCTGAGCGTTCGGGCGCCCCGCTAGAGATCATCATCACGCCGCAATGGTTTATCCGCACGCTCGATTTCAAGGATCAAATTCTGGAAAAAGGCCGTAGGATCACCTGGCGTCCTGACTATATGCGCCAGCGCTTTGAAACTTGGGTGGAAGGGTTGAAATGGGATTGGTGCATTTCCCGCCAACGCCATTTCGGTGTGCCCTTGCCGGTCTGGTACTCCAAGCGTCCGGGCGAGGAGGGCAAGGTCATCATCGCGTCCATAAATGAACTGCCCGTAGATCCCACCATTGATGTTCCCGCCGGATATGAAGCCCATGAGGTGGATGGCGAGCGCGATGTGATGGACACCTGGGCCACATCTTCGGTCAGTCCCCAGCTCAACACCCGTTCGATCAATGAAGCGTTCGCGCTGGATTTAGACACGCACAAGCGTCAGTTTCCCATGGCTCTGCGGCCCCAGGCGCATGAGATCATCCGCACCTGGGCCTTCTACACCATTGTCAAGGCGTTACATCATGAGAATAAGATTCCATGGACCGACATCGCAATCTCGGGTTGGTGTCTGGCCAGCGACGGTACGAAAATGTCCAAGTCCAGGGGCAATGTGATAAAACCGGGAAAACTGCTGGACGAATATGGAACCGACCCGGTTCGCTATTGGACCGGCGCCTCGCGTCTGGGTCAAGATACGGTTCTGTCGCCGAATACACTCAAACAGGGCAAGCGCCTGGTCACCAAACTCTGGAACGCCGCAAGGCTGGCGGGCATGAGCCTTGAAATCGCCCACGCCCATAACGCGCTATCTCCCACCACGCCCAAAAGTGATATCGAAACGGGCGTCATTTCTCATCCGCTGGACCAATGGCTGCTCGGCGCTTTGTCAGAGACCATCGACAAGGCGTCCCGGTCATTTGAAAACTATGAATACGCCGCGGCCCTCAGGGAGATTGAAGAGTTCTTCTGGCGCACATATTGCGATAACTATCTAGAAACCGTCAAACGCCGCACCCGGTTTGAAGGCGAACCCAAAGGTGAAGACTTATCGGCGGTGCATACGCTCTGGCACGCCACTAATGCGTTGGTCCGCCTGTTTGCACCCTTCATTCCCTATGTCACCGACACGATTTATCAAGGGATGCTGAACGGGGGTCAGGACAGGCCCGCCACTGTGCATGCCCGCGGCATGTGGCCCAGAGTGCGGGATCAGGCTCGGGCGGGCGCATTCAAGGCCGAGGGGGACGCTTTCATGCAGATTCTGTCCGCTGTCCGCAGAATAAAGTCCGAAGCCCAGGTCTCCATGAAAACCAAGGTCGGCGCCCTGACCATCGCGATGGAGGAAAAAGGCTGTGTGGCGGATCTGGTTGGAGCAACGGAAAAAGACCTCAAAGCGGTGACAAACGTGAGCACCATCGTATGCACCACCGTCTCACCGCCCGATGGCGCGCCTTCTGTCCGATCACAGGAGGGCCGATTCATCGTGTCCGTGGAACGTCTCATCAACGACAGCGTTAGAGGGTGACGCTTCTCCGATCGGTCAGGTCGTTCGCCTTCATGGCAATCCCGGGCGCCGCAGGCTCTGGCGCTTTGATTGCAAACAGCTATTGTGCGCCCCATTGTGTAACGCCTTTGTCATGGAGCGATCGAATTGGTCCAATCCGCCCCGCCGATTTTCCAGGTGTCTGATCTCAATGTGCGTTTTGACACGCCTGACGGAGAAGTTCATGCCGTGCGCGGCGTCGATCTGGAGCTGGCCTCAGGCGAATGTCTGGCGGTGGTCGGGGAATCCGGTTCAGGTAAGAGCCAGACCTTTCTGGCGGCGATGGGGCTTTTGGCGTCCAACGGTAAGGCGGAAGGCTCGATTAGATATGCAGGTCAGGAGATTCTGAACCTGCCGCTCGCCAAGCTCAATACCGTGCGCGGCAAGTCCATGACCATGATTTTTCAGGATCCGCTCACCTCGCTGACCCCGCACATGAAGGTGGGGCGACAGCTTGAGGAGGTTCTCAGGGTTCATACCGATTTTCGCGGAGCGGCGGCGAAGCGCAAATGCCTTGAATGGTTAGAGCGCGTACGCATTCCTGAGGCTGCGCAGCGGATGAAACAGTTCCCGCATGAACTCTCCGGCGGCATGCGTCAGCGCGTGATGATCGCGATGGCCATGCTGTGCGAACCCGATCTGCTTATCGCCGACGAACCCACCACGGCGCTGGATGTGACCGTGCAGGCGCAGGTACTTGACATCATGGATGATCTCAAGAAAGAGCTAGGCGCCGCCATTGTACTGATCACCCATGATATGGGTGTGGTGGCCCGCATGGCCGACCGGGTTCAGGTGATGAAGCTCGGCGCGTATGTCGAAACCGGCGATGTCCATGATATTTTCCACACCCCCCGACATGAATACACCCGAATGCTGCTCGATGCGATGCCGCGCATTGACCAGCCTGACAGACCCGGTCATGCGGCGCTGCCGCTGCGTCGGCCCAAAGGCGATGACGAACCGCTTTTGATGGTCGATGATTTGAAAGTGCACTTCCCCGTGGCTGTGTGTGTGGGGGGGGGGCTGTTTTCTAGGATCAAGCCGTTAAAAGCCGTAGATGGCGTCAGTTTCGCGCTTAAACAGGGTGAGACCTTGGGCGTGGTGGGTGAGTCAGGCTGCGGCAAATCCACGCTTGCGCGCGCCGTGCTGCGGCTGGTGTCCGCCAACGCCGGGGTGGTGAGCTGGATCGGCAAAGACTTGCTTACCCTGAGGGACAGGGAGTTGCGCGCGGCGCGTGAAGACTTACAGATTGTATTTCAAGACCCGCTGGCCTCGCTCAATCCCCGCATGACCATCGGCGCCTCGATCGCCGAGCCGTTTCTGACTTTTCGCAAGTCCATGTCAGGCAGAGCGCGCGAGGTTGAAGTCAGGGCGATGATGAAGCGGGTCGGTCTGAACCCCGATATGATCAACCGTTACCCGCATGAGCTCTCGGGCGGTCAGAACCAGCGCGTAGGCATCGCCCGGGCGATGATCCTCAAACCCGGGTTGGTGATTTGCGATGAGGCGGTCTCGGCGCTTGATGTGTCGATTCAGGCGCAGATTATCGAACTGCTCATGGGCCTGCAAAAGGATTTCGGCCTGTCCATGATGTTTATCTCTCACGATCTTTCAGTGGTGCGTGAGGTTTCCCACCGGGTCATGGTGCTGTATTTGGGACGGATCGTGGAACTCGCTGATCGTGATGCGATCTACGCCGATGCCCGTCATCCCTACACCCGGGCTCTGATCGGCGCCGTGCCAGTTCCTGATCCGCACATCGAGAAAAACCGCGAACGGATCCAGCTCGGCGGCGATCTTCCCAGCCCGCTCGACACGCGCGCACAGTTGCGCTTTATGAAATCTAGGTTGATTGACGATCCCGAGGCTGAGCAATACCGCCCGAAGCTGATCGAAGTGTCACCGGGTCATTGGGCCGCCGAACACGATCCTACGAATTAGATACGATTTTCATCAAATCTGGGTGCTTGATGACAATTCCCTTCTCTAATATAACAGCATCAGTCAATCAGTCGTGACCCTCCTCTTGCAGTCCTTCTGAGTTTCCTCCTCATCTTTAATCCCCTCACACTCCGCTGGAGGCGCGCCATGCACTGAAACAGAGCCAGAACTGGCTTGCCAGTCCTCGTCCGACAGCATCACCCTCATGGCGCCTCTGATTTCCGCAACATCGGTATTGACACTGTTGATATGATCGGTAAGTTCTGACAGCTTATTGTTGATAGCTTCGATATTATCGTTGATGGTTTTAATATTGCTGTTGATAGTTTCGATAGCATTTGTGTTATGACCCGTTTGACCGTACCATGCGCCAAACCACGCAAAGAGCCCCACAACCAAAGGGGCTGCTATCGTGGCCAACCACTTCCATACGGTCTGTGAACCGGGTGCTGATATTTTCACCGGTGATTCTCCTGCCAATCAGGAAATTGTGCGCCGAAGCGTCATGGACTCAACCCTAAAAATGCAAAGAATGCAAAAATTCTGGGAATTATCCTTTAAGGTGCTATTGTAAATAAAATCAAAGAGTTAATGTTATTCTTCGATGTCCGGTCCTGGCAAATTTTTGACAATTTTCATGGTTTCAAGGCTTATTGTGATGACCTGTCAGAATAGCGTGAGGTTATTGCTTAATATAGCTATAGAACTTGTGGTGAAAAATTTCAAAAGTAAATACAAATAACACTTGACTTTCTCAAAATAAGGATGTAGAATTCTTCATAATACAGAAGGACAAAACATGGCAAACGCTCCAAGCTAAATTGATCACACCGGGCTTTCACTTATTGAGTTTATGAGCAAGTTCATCATGGAACAAAAATCAAGAAAATATATTGAACAACAACGTTGTCCAGATGATCCATATTGCCCACATTGTGGTTCATTGAATGTAGTAACGGGGATTGCTCATAAAAGCATGACACATCGGTGTCATGATTGCCCGGAAAAGCCTCGTTTTAGTGTTAGAGTTGGCACAATAATGAAATCTTTCAGACTATCTTACAGAGTTTGGGCTTTGGCCATCTATTTGTTTTAACCAATCTCAAGGGCATTTCTTCCATGAGATTGCATAGAGAATTATCTATCGGCCAGAAAGCCGCATGGTTCTTGCTCCACCGACTTCGCCAAGCGTATTTCAACGCCCAAGATGTATTTGGCGGCCCGTTTGGGCTCGATGAGACCTATGTGGGGGGTAAGGGAAAGAACGAGCATGAAAGCAAGAAACTTAATGCTGGTCGCGGTGGAATTGGCGCAAAGCGCGATTGCTGAGCTTAAGGATTGTATGAGCAAAAGGGTTATAGCCAAAGTTGTACACGAAACTGATAAAAGAATGCTTCAAGGGTTTGTCAACACGCATTTGACGAAGGGCGCAACACTTTACACCGGTGAATCAGCGGTCTATAAGGGCATTGAAATGGCGACACTTGGAGGTTCATGTCATGGCCAAGTTTGATCGGCGCGCCGCCGCCCTGTGCCTCGCACCGGTTCTGACATGTGCGGTCTGGGCGTGTTCCGACGCTTTGGCTCAGGTCGACTTTCCTCATCACGCCAGCGATATCGCGGTTGATCCGGCGGTGCGGTATGGCGTTCTGGCCAATGGCATGCGCTACGCCATTTTAGAGAACGACACGCCGACCGACACCGTGGCTCTGCGCATGGTGTTCAACGTGGGTTCGCTGGCTGAAACCGATGAGCAACGCGGCCTTGCCCATTTCATCGAACACATGGCCTTCAATGGCACAACCCATGTGCCCGAAGGCGAAATGGTGCCTTTGCTCGAACGGTATGGCCTGGCGTTCGGTCCCGATACCAATGCGTTCACGGGCCAGGAAGTGGCGGGGTATCAGCTGGATCTGCCGAGCAATAGTGAGGATGTGCTCAAAGCGGGTCTGTTCCTGCTGCGCGAGACCGCGTCCGAGATGCGGCTCGATATTGAAGCCATCGACCGCGAGCGCGGGGTGATTGAGGGCGAGGAACGGGCCCGCAACACCCCGATCCGCCGTTTCTTCCACGCTTACAATAATTTTCTCTACCCTGGCACCCTCATCCCCGAACGTGATCCGATCGGCGACATGACGGTGATTCGGACGGCGCAGCGCGAAGCCTTTGAGTCCTATTATCGCGATTATTACACGCCTGAACGCGCCATGCTGGTGGTGGTGGGCGCTGTGGATGCGGATGCGGTCACCGCCATGATCGGCGACGGGTTTGATATTGCGCTTGAAGGGTTGGACATCACCCGTGTGGACGGTTTCACCAGCTGGGTGCAACCCCGGCCTGCCGCGCCGGATCCTGAGATTGGCGTGGTATCGCTTGCCGAAACCGCCCGGTTTGCATTCTATCACGACCCTGATGTATTCACCCTGATCACCGTCGATGTGATCGAGCCCGGTCAAGCCCGCCCGGACACCAGCGAAAACCGGTTTGACAATACATTGCGCCAGCTGGGCAACGCCATTGTCCAGCGCCGCTTGCAGAGCGCGATCAATAGCGGT
>RKRX01000047.1 GCA_007571185.1 Oceanicaulis sp. | reverse complement strand
CCCGCTTGATATCGTATTCATTCGCGATTCCGGCGCCATCGCCAAAATTGTCACCAACGCCCGGCCGCTTTCCTTGCGGTCCATGGGTTCTGACGTGCCGGTTCTGGCGGTGCTGGAACTGGCCGGCGGCCGCACTCTGGAGTTGGGGATTGATCCCGGTGACATTGTGCGCCACCCGCTGTTTGGCAATTGGAAGGCGGTTGAGGCCGTCACTCCTCCGCAAGAGGATATGCAAGACAGTGATGCGTCCGATCCCGGATAAGGTTAGGATGTTCGTATGATTTCCCGGGCCCGTGCGCAGAACGGGTCCGCACCGGGGCGTGGCGCAGCCTGGTAGCGCATCTGGTTTGGGACCAGAGGGTCGCAAGTTCAAATCTTGCCGCCCCGACCATTTTTCGGATCGTATTCTTGATCCGGCAGTATGACGGCAATGCAGTGTGACGGCCGTGTCGAATGAGAGTGTGGACAGGAGACATGTTCGCCAGGATTTACCGCCCCTCCAAGACCGCCATGCAATCCGGTCATGCCAGGGCGGACGACTGGGTGCTGGAGTTTGAACCCTCCATGGCCAGGCGTCCGGATCCGTTGATGGGGTGGTCCTCCACCGGGGATGCCCGCTCTCAAATTCGTCTAAATTTCGGCAGTAGGGGTGAAGCTGTCGCCTATGCCAGCCGTTACGGCATTCCCTTTCGGGTGCATGAAGCACGCGAAACACCGCGCAAGATCAAATCTTACGCCGCCAATTTCGCCACCGATCGTAAGGAACCTTGGTCTCACTGAACGCAGGTTCCGCAGAATATCCTGACCACCGTTACGGTCCCGTAGCTCAACTGGATAGAGCAAGCGCCTTCTAAGCGCTAGGTTGTAGGTTCAAGTCCTACCGGGATCGCCATCTTTCTCTGTTTGCTCCAAGAGTATCGTATACCATGACATATGACACTGATGAACATGAACACAGCCGGTCATCATGATGTTTGCATCACAGACTGCATCTGCGTGACATGGGCGGGATAATCTGGCGCCAGCCGGGTTTTATCGCGCCTGCGTTTGAAGAGGACGAAGACGATGAGCGACCGGCGCACCGAACAACTCCAGTCGCTGCATATTGATCGGGATGAAACCGGCGCCCGTGGCGGTGGTCCTGGTTGGGGCGGGATTCTGATCGCGGCGCTTCTGGCGGGCGGCGTCGGCGTTGGCGCAACCTGGTTCCTGATCCCCAGAGACAGTCCGGCGCCTGCACCCGTTCAGCAAGTCCGAACAGAGCCTTCCACGCCGACCCAGGCGACTGCGCCTCGGCGTGAAATCAGTTCTGGTCTTGTGGCTTCGGGATATGTGGTGGCGCGTCGTCGGGCGACTGTGTCCGCGGAAATCACCGGTCGAATACGAGATGTGCTGATCGAAGAAGGAGCGGTGGTCGAGAGCGGGGAGGTGCTCGCCTATCTCGATGACGAACGCGCACGGATTGATCTGATGCTGTTTGAAGCCCAGGCGATTGCCGCGGATCAACGCGCCCGGTCTGTCTCCGCCCAGCTTTCCGAAGCGCGCACCCTGCTTGAGCGCACTCGCCAGCTTATCAAAACAGGCTTTGCATCACAGGCGCGTCTGACGAGTGAACAGGCTCAAGTCGACAGCCTTCAGGCCCAGTTGCTTGCCGCCCGTGCAGACCTTTCCGCGGTTCAGGCCCGTGTCGCCAGCCAGCGTGATTATGTGGACCGTCACATGGTGCGCGCACCCTTCGCAGGCGTGGTGGTCGCCAAGAATGCCCAGGTGGGAGAAATCCTGTCTCCGGTTTCGGCCGGCGGCGGTTTTACCCGGACCGGCATCGCCACGCTTGTGGACATGGAAAGCCTCGAATTGGAGGTGGATGTGAACGAAAACCAGATTCAACGGGTATCGGCCGGACAGGATGTGGAAGCCGTGCTGGACGCTTATCCGGATTGGCGCATCCCCGCGCGCGTTGAGGCCATCATTCCCACTGCAAACCGGTCGAGCGCCACCATTCGGGTGCGTGTCGCCCTTAATGAACGTGACGGGCGTATCCTGCCGGCTATGGCGGCGCGCGTGACTTTTCTTGAAACCGGAAATTCCTCCCCGGAAAATGGCGAGAAGGACAGACCATGACGGATACACTGTACGAACTGACAGACCTTTCAAAGTGTTATACCCGGGGGCGGGAAAGCCTTGTGATTTTTGAAGAGCTGAGCATGACCATTGAACGTGGTGATTTCATCGCGATCATGGGGCCGTCGGGTTCGGGCAAAACCACTTTGCTCAATCTTTTGGGCGGGATTGATCGACCCAGCGGCGGTCAGGTGGTTTGCGATGGCCTACGCATAGACACGCTCAGCCAGTCCAGGTTAGCCAGATGGCGGGCCAGCCATATAGGTTTCATCTTTCAGTTCTACAATCTGATGCCGACCCTTAACGCGGCGCAGAATGTGGAACTACCGCTGTTATTGACCCGTCTGTCGAACAAGGAACGCAAGCGCCGCGTCAAAACCGCTCTTGATGTGGTCAAGCTGAATGAGCGGGCCAAGCATCGTACGCGCCAGCTTTCAGGGGGGCAGCAACAGCGTGTAGCCATTGCCCGCGCCTTGGTGGCCGATCCCGATGTGCTTTTGTGTGACGAACCCACCGGTGATCTTGACCGCACTACAGCTGATGAAATCCTGCAAACCCTGCAACTTCTGAACAAGCAGCTGGGCAAAACCGTTGTGATGGTCACCCATGACCCCGCCGCCGCAAAATACGCCAAGCGGAAGCTGCACCTGGACAAGGGCCGGTTCGTTGAACAAGGAGAGGCGTCATGAACGATCTGACCCTTGTTCGCAAATCCCTGTTTCGCAAGAAAACCCGTGCGATCCTGTTGATCGTGTCGATCATGACCGCTTTCCTGATCTTTGGAGTGCTGTCCTCGGTGGACCGGGCGTTCAATGCGCTCATTGAACAGACGCCCGCTGATCGGCTCATAACGTCGAACAAGATCCATTTCACCCTGTCCATGCCTATCGCCTATTACAACCGGGTGCAGACGGCCGAAGGCGTTCAGGATGTCACCCACGCCTCCTGGTTCATGGGTTATTACCAGGAGGAAGTGAACTTTGTTCAGGCATACGCCGTGGAGATGAAGTCCTATCTGCGGGTTTATTCCGAACTGGTCATGCCGGAAGAGCAGAGACAGGCTTTGCTGGCGGGACGAACCTGTATTGCTGTCGGAGCCGATCTGGCTGAACAGTATGACTGGTCTGTCGGTGACCGCTTCCCTTTGGGTTCGGCGATCTGGTCCAAGGCCGACGGCAGCCGGATCTGGGACGTGGATGTGTGCGCGATCTTTACCACACAATCCCGGGATAATCCAACCACCTATTTGATGCTTCACTATGACTATTACAATGAATCACTCGCTTTCAATCGAGATCAGCTGGGCTGGATGGTGTTGCTGACCGGTGATCCTGGAAATAATGACGCTGTGATTGCCGCCGTAGACGGCCAGTTCGCCAATTCTCGCACAGAAACCGAAACCACCACCGAAGCGGCGTTCTCGCAAGCCTTTCTGGGGCAATTTGGCAATATCGGGTTGATCCTGAGTTCAGTCGCGGGGGCGGCGTTCGCAGCCATCTTGATGATTGTAGGAACCACCATGGTGATGGCCGTTCATGAACGGGTCAGGGAAATGGCGGTGATGAAAACACTGGGTTTTCCCGCGCCGCGTATCTTCGCCCATGTGCTTGCGGAGTCCGTGCTGTTGAGCCTGACCGGCGGCATTCTGGGTCTGGCCCTGGCGGTCGGGATGAACGCCATGATTTCCCAGATTCCAGCCATATCGCTGCCTGCCCTGAGACTTACGCCGCTGACCATGATCCAGGCTTTCGCCATCATGATCGGGTTTGGCGTGCTCACGGGTCTGGCGCCGGCGATCAACGCCATGCGCATCAACACTGTTACCGCTCTGGGTAAGGAGTAATCGGGATGATCCCGCAAACCATGGCTGTCATCACAATCAATCTGCGCTCGATCCCGCAACCCTGGGGCATGTCGTTGTCCACAATCGTGTCGACCGCTTTGGTGGTGGGGGTGCTTTTGGGTTTCATGGCCATGGCGAACGGTTTTCGCGCATCGGTGCAGAGCAGTGGACTTGACGTCAGCGCTGGCATTGTGCGCGGCGGCGCCCAGCCTGACGTATTCTCCCACTT
>RKRX01000016.1 GCA_007571185.1 Oceanicaulis sp. | reverse complement strand
ACACCCGGGCCCATGCGGGCGGTGCAACGGACACAGGCGATCTGACGGCGCGTTTGGGCCTTGTGGGGTTGCGCGGCGCGTTGCCGAACCGGGGTGCGGGGGGTCTATCATGGGTTGGTGATGCGGGTGCGAGCCGTCTTGAGGCGAGCGCAGGGGGGGCGAGTCTATCAGGCGTCAGCGCGACAGCGAGCCGTCTGCGTCTTGGCGTGGAAGCGGCATTCGGTGCAGATGCGGCGTGGAAGGGTCAGATGCGGCTGAGCGGGCGTCGTGATGATGGCGGAGGCGTATCGGGCTGGGGCGCGGAATGGCAGGGTGCGCTGGCGTGGTCTTCGGGGCGGTTCGATGCGCGTCTGCAGGGCCGGGCGCTGCTGTTGCACACGGTCTCGGGATATGGCGATGCGGGTGTGGGTTTGAGCCTGGGTCTCAAGCCGCAAGAGAATGGCGCGGGCTTATCCTTCTCACTGACGCCGGCCTGGGGCCACGCGGGCTCGCTCGGCGGCGGTCTGGGCGGCGGATTACAACTATGGGGCGATGATCGGATGGCTGTACGGGGCGTGGGCTCTGACCGCGGGGTGACGCCGCAGATGAGCTGGAACACGGAACTGGGTTACGGGTTCGCACTGGGCCCTGACGTTCAGGTTCTGCGTTCATATGTGGGCTGCCGTCCCAGCGAATGGCGCGCCGGGCTGGAGGTTGTCGGGTTCAAGTGGTGAGCGGGCGCCTGATCGTAACGGTCGTCGACACTGTTGACGTCATACCCGCGTCCGAATAACGCTATAGCGGTTTTCGGATTTATTTGTGCCGAAGAAGCCATCGCCGCACGTTGTGAACGGCGGCTGAGCTTTGTGCGCGCCCTGTTCAGTGCAGGACGATAAGTGATGCGGTTGTTGCGGTCCTCAGCGGTGGTGGGCGGGTTCACCCTGTTCAGCCGGTTTTTCGGGATGGTGCGCGATACGCTGCTGGCGGTGCGACTTGGTGCAGGCCCCGTGACGGACGCCTTTTTTGTCGCTCTACAATTTCCCAATCTGTTCCGCCGGATTTTCGCCGAGGGCGCCTTCAGTTCTGCGTTCGTGCCGCTCTATGTACGCCGTATGGAGGCGGAGGGCGTGGATGAGGCTAATAGTTTCGCTGCTGAAGTCCTGTCGATTCTGGCTACAGCGGTTCTGGGTCTTGTGGTCATCGCCCAGATTTTCATGCCTTGGCTGATGGTTTTGCTGGGGCCGGGATTCATTAACGATCTTGATTTGTTCGCGGCTGCGGTCATGATGACTCAGATCACCATGCCGTATCTGTTGTGCATGTCCATAGCGGCGATGATTTCAGGCACGCTGAATTCGCATGGTCGGTTCGTCACAGCCGCCGCGGCGCCGATCTTGCTCAATGTGGTGCTGGTCTCCATGTTGCTCTGGACGCCGGGTCCACGCCAGGATCTGGCGCTTTATCTGTCCGCCGGGGTGACATTTTCGGGTATATTGCAGGCTGCGTGGCTCTATCTGGCGGCGCGCCGGGCGGGGATCGCTCTCACCTTGCGCGCGCCTCGTCTGACTGAAAGTGTCAAGCGTCTTTTCGTGCTGGCCGTGCCGGGGGTGGCGGCGGCGAGTGCGACCCATATCAATCAGCTGATTGCTGGCTCTATCGCCACTTTGCAGGAAGGAGCGCGGTCCTGGATTTATTACGCCGAGCGCCTCTACCAATTGCCTTTGGGCGTGATCGGCATCGCCATGGGCGTGGCGCTGTTACCCGCTCTCTCCATGCGCTTGAGAGTGGGCGACAAGGTCGGCGCCATGGGGGCGCTGAACCGTGCGATTGAGGTTTCCATGGCGTTGACTCTGCCTGCGGCGGCGGCGCTCCTGGTTGTGCCTGACACCGTGGTGGAGGGGTTGTTCCAGCGGGGTGCGTTTGAGGCTGCCGACACGCAACGCACGGTGCTGGCGCTGATGATCTATGCCGCAGGTCTGCCCGCCTTCGTGTTGATCAAGGTGTTTTCACCGGTCTTTTTTGCCCGTGAAGACACAATGACGCCGATGAAGTTTGCGGCGGGTTCCATAGCGGTGAACACTGTGCTGGGCGTGATTTTATTCTTCGGGGCGATGCAGTTTGCCGGACTGGCGCTCGCCACCAGCTTGGCGGGGTGGCTGAATGCGGTGCTGCTGGGTACGACGCTGGCCCGGCGCGGACAATGGGTGATTGATGACCGATTGCTCCATCGCCTGCCTCGGATACTGGGCGCCTGTATGGTGATGGCGCTGGGTCTGTGGCTTATTGACGTGTACGCCGCGCAGCCCGCCCAGCTCTGGATCGGCGCCCGGATCAGCGCCGATTTCGCTTCCATCTTGTGGATGGCGGCGTCGGTCGTCGGCGGAATGGGGATTTAGGGCCTGGCGCTCCTTGCCCTGGGCGGGTTGCAGCCGCGTGAGGTGTTCAGCTTGATCCGGCGTGACGGCGCAGCGGCTCCAGAACCTGCGGGCAAGGTGGACGCTTGAAGCTGTGCGTGCCCCCCGCTAAAACCGCCACGTCCATATTCACCTGCCATATTCACCTGCGAGATGTCCATGACCGACACAACATCCGCCTATTGCGGTCCTGATCGCATTCTGTCCGGCATGCAGCCCACCGGCGGTCTGCATCTGGGCAATTATCTCGGCGCGCTGAAGAACTGGGCGCTCATGCAGGATAGCGGCAAGCAATGTTTCTTCTGCGCTGTGGATATGCACGCCATGACCATGGAGTACGATCCCGCCCTTTTGCCGGGTCGCGTGCGCGGCGTGGCGGCGGCCTACATCGCGGCGGGTGTGGATCCCGCACGCAGCGCTATCTTCGCTCAATCCGCCGTCCCTGAACATGCCGAGCTCAACTGGGTGCTCCAGTGCGTGGCCCGCATGGGCTGGATGGAACGCATGACCCAGTTCAAGGACAAGGCGGGATCGGGCAAGGATGCCGAACGCGCCAGCGTGGGGTTGTTTACCTATCCGGTGCTGATGGCGGCGGATATCCTGGTCTATAAGGCGACCCATGTGCCTGTGGGGGATGACCAGAAACAGCATTTGGAACTGGCGCGCGACATTGCCGCACGCTTCAATCGCGATTTCGGTGGCGGCCGGATCATCCTGCCCGAGCCAGAGCCCGTGATCATGCCTGTTGGTGCGCGGATCATGTCGCTGAAGGACGGGTCGAGAAAGATGTCGAAATCTGATCCCAGCGAGAACGCCCGGATCAATCTGTATGACGACGCAGACACGATCGCCCGCAAGATCAGGAAAGCGAAAACCGATTCCGAGCCATTGCCCGAAACCGCTGGGAGTCTCGACAAGCGTCCTGAAGCGAAGAACCTTGTAGGGCTCTATGCCGCGCTGACGGGTGAATCCATAGACGATGTGCTTGATGAGTTCGGCGGGAAAGGGTTTGGCGCGTTCAAACCCCGACTCGCTGAGGTTGCGGTGGAGTACATGGCCCCGGTGAGCGAGGAATACGCCCGCCTGCTCAATGAGAAGGCGGAGATCAATGCGGTGCTGAAAAATGGCGCCGAACGCGCGCGCGCCACGGCCCGGTCCGTGATGACCGAAGTGCGTGCGCTCATCGGATATTGGAACGCATAAACCCTGGTGCTGAAAAATGGCGCCGAACGCGCGCGCCACGGCCCGGTCCGTGATGACTAAAGTGCGTGCGCTCGTCGGATATTGGAACGTGTAACCCCTGCATGGAGAGATTTCATGCCCAGGCATGCTTTGATGGTCCTTGTTTCTGTCAGTTTTCTGACCCTGATCGCCTGTTCGCCAGCGGACAACACTGTTCCCGCCGAACCGGCGGAATATGCGGTCGTGGACGGCTGGGTGCGCAAGCCGCTGGGTGGTCGCGATGTGACAGCGGGTTTTATCACGCTTACCGCAGGCGCGCCGGGCGGTCAGCTGGTGGCGGCGGAGACAGCCGAGGCCGAGCACGTGGAGATTCACACCGTGATCAAGCAAGGCGATGTGATGCGCATGCGCCCGATTAAAGCTGTCGACATTCCCCCCGCCGCCGCGGTCAGTCTGGCGCCGGGCGGGGATCATCTGATGATTTTCGGCGTCAAGGCCAAGGATCTCGCTGATGGGGAAATGGCGTTGACCCTTGCTTTTGCGGATGGCGAAACCCTGTCCGTCACCTTGCCGGTTCGTGACACCGCCCCAGACCTGCACAATACTCATGGCGGATATAACGGCCATCCCTGAGC
>RKRX01000166.1 GCA_007571185.1 Oceanicaulis sp. | reverse complement strand
GTCCAGGTGGCGCTGAAAGCCGAGCAGATGGATCACCATCCCGAGTGGTTCAATGTCTACAATAAAGTGGACATCACCCTGTCCACTCATGACGCTGGCGGCGTGACCGAATTGGATGTGGAGCTGGCGCGCTTTATCGAGGAGACGGTGGCTCGACTGGGCTGATCGGGGGTTCCTCGGTGCGTCAATGCATTGAACTGGTGGAGCCGAGGGGAATCGAACCCCTGACCTCGTCATTGCGAACGACGCGCTCTCCCGACTGAGCTACGGCCCCGTTCCAGCTCCCACCCCGCCGGGGTGCATCCTCGAATGTGTCACAAAACCCCGGACGGGTCAATGCGATCAAGTAGGGCGGCATTGATGTAGCCGGGAGGTAAAACTTTCGATATTACCCGCATATCTCCCCGATGATCGTGGTATTATCCTGCTTGCCGGGCGCCACCGACGCCCCGGTTCTGTCCGCTTGCGCTTGCCAGGTGCGGCCGGGCGAGGGTAGACCGCAAACAAGCAAAGTCGAGATACTGGAGCCGCCATGTCCCTCACTCAAGCGCTGATCCACCATTTCATCCTGCCTGTCATCAATTTGGTCGTGTTCGTGATCTTCGCCAATGTCATTCTGAGCTGGCTGATGGCGTTCAACGTGGTCAATGCACACAATCCGATTGTTAGAACGATCTGGCGTTTCACCGGTTCGCTCACTGAGCCGCTGCTCTCTCCAATCCGCCGGGTCATCCCTTCCCTGGGCGGCATTGATCTCTCTCCGCTGGTGCTGATCCTGATCATCTTCTTTGTCCGCGACTGGGTGATCATTGGCATGATCATGCCTCGGGTCTGACCGCTCGACTGGCGTTCCTGACGCGATGACGAGCTTGCCTCATGAAGCTGCCTCCATGACCGACATTATTGCGTGTTCCGGCGCCGCCGCCAAGGTGATTGACGGCAAAGCCGCCGCCGCCGCTGTGGACGCCGCCGTTGCTGAAGGCGTGCGCCAGATCACCCCCACACTCGGTCGCATCCCTTGCCTGGCGGTGGTTCTGGTGGGGCAGAACCCCGCCAGCGCACTCTATGTGCGCAACAAAATCCGCCGCGCGGAAGCGGTTGGAATGCGCTCGGTGCAACATCGGTTGAGTGCAGATGTCAACCAGAAGACGATCATTGATCTGATCAGACAGCTCAATACCGATGCGGGCGTGGACGGGATTCTGGTTCAGCTGCCCCTGCCGGCGGGTCTTGATGGGGCCAGGGTGGTCCAGTCCCTTGATCCGACCAAAGATGTTGATGGTCTGACCTCCCGCAACGCCGGGGCTCTGGTTCTGGGCGCTGCTGGAATCCGCCCCTGCACGCCTTCGGGTTGTGTCTTCCTGGCCAGGCGAACACTGGGGGATTTAACCGGTAAGTCGGTTGTGGTGATCGGCCGGTCCATTCTGGTGGGTAAACCTGCCACCCTGCTGTTTCTGGCGGAAAACTGCACTGTCACCCTCACCCATTCACGCACCGGAGATCTGCCCCGCATCTGCCGTCAGGCCGATATCGTGGTCGCCGCGGTTGGGCGCCCCGGTCTTGTGAAAGGGAGCTGGATCAAGCCCGGCGCCCTGGTGATTGATGTGGGAATCAACCGTATTGACAGCAAAGACGGTCAATCCCGCCTGGTCGGCGATGTCGATTTTGAGTCTGCGATTGAAACCGCAGGTTTTATCACCCCGGCACCCGGCGGCGTGGGGCCCATGACCATCGCCATGCTGTTGGTCAACACCGTCGCTGCAGCCTCCCACCGTGCAGGGCTGGATGTGCCGGACCCGGTCGCTGCAGTTCTGCCGCGCTAACAGGGTCGCCATCGGGCGCCCCCGCCTTCTGGCCGGAAGGCTTTCCCTCGTCCGGTATCGGTTTATCTGACCGGACATGTCGGCTCTTCTTTCTTTTCCTGACGGGTTTCGCGCCCTGGTGATCGGCGCTTCGGGCGGTATCGGACAGGCTCTGATATCGCAGTTGCGTATCCATCCCCGGTGCAGCGCGCTGTACGCGGCTAGTCGCGGCGGCCTGGCGCCGGACGGTGTTACAGGTTTTGCCCTTGATCTCACCCGACCGGAGACAATTGCGCCCGCCATTGCCGGGGTCGTTGCAGAAGGTCCGCTGCATTTGGTGATCACCGCCACGGGCATTCTGCATGATAGCACCGGGGGTGGCCCGGAAAAATCCTTCCGCCAGATCCGTGCCGACCACATGATGGAAGTGTTCGCCATCAACACAATCGGCCCCGCTCTTTTGGCCCGGGCGGTCCTGCCTCATCTGGCGCTGGGCACGCAGTCCGCTCCAGAAAAAGCGGTCTTCGCCGCCCTATCCGCCCGGGTGGGATCAATCTCTGATAACCGGTCGGGCGGCTGGCACAGCTATCGCGCCTCTAAGGCGGGGTTGAACCAGATTCTGAAAACCTGCGCTATTGAGCTAGCGCGCCGAGCGCCGCATGCCGTCTGCATCGGTCTGCATCCCGGCACGGTGGACACCGCGCTTTCCAGACCGTTTCAGGCCAATGTGCCCCGCAGTAAGCTGTTCGTTCCCGCCCATAGCGCCGCCCGGCTTCTCGATGTGATTGACACCATTGATGCGGACCGGACCGGTCGCGTGTTTGACTGGTCAGGGGCGGAAATCGCACCCTGACCAGGTCAAGCCTGTATCAGGGCGGGTCGCGTGGATTTCTTCCAGAACGCCAAGTCCGGCAAGTCTTTCAACCCGTGTATTTGTCGCCGGATAACTCATATCCATCAGGTCTTCGACTTTATTCACCGATATGATGCTTGGTACACGCAACTATGGGCGCTACGCAAATTTCCCTGATCTGAGCCTGAAAGTGACCGTTTCGGGAGCTTCTCATTACAAGAAAGACATGTACCATGTCGCCTGTTACGCTCAAATCCTTAAATTCTGGAAGGTCTGGCGGCTACCGCTAGAGCAGATTGACTCGACTCTATCGAGCGATATTCTCCGCGCGCTCAGGTTAGCGGGCTGCGTACGGAGACGGTCTCATGAGTGTTAGGGATGCCAGTATCGAATTACCGGTGAAGTACCGCCCGAATGAGTCCGAGCCCTTCATGAATGAACGCCAGAAAGGCTATTTTCGGTGTAAGCTCAACGCATGGAAAGATGAGATACTGCGTGAGAACCGTTCAGCCCTATCCAATCTTCATGAAGATACAGGCGCTTTTCCTGATTTTGCAGATCGCGCGTCCACTGAGACTGATAGAGCTCTGGAGCTGCGGGCGCGTGATCGCCAGCGCAAGCTGATCTCCAAGATTGAGGCCGCACTGCGCCGGATTGAACGGGACGAGTACGGTTATTGTGAAGAAACAGGCGAACCCATCTCTCTGGCGCGCCTGGATGCGCGTCCTGTGGCCACACTCAGCTTGGAAGCGCAGGAACGTCACGAGCGCTCCGAGCGCGTCTATCGCGACGATTAGCCGCCGGTCACTCGTTCTACGCGTGAATCGGCAAACGCCAGTTTTCAAAACCCCGGTTTTCAAGACCAAAGATGGAAGTGTTGTGTTACATCCCGAGGCCGGACCTTGACCGGAAGCCCTCCACAGGACACACTTTTCATGGAGGATGTCAAGTCGAGGCGCCGCAGACTGACCCCCACATCTGTCCTAGAAGTCGGCGCTCACACCAAAATAATAGGCGCGGCCCAGAGCGCTCACCGGGGTCTGCTGAGTACCGATATCGGGCAGTTGATTACCCAGATTGGTCACACCGCCATACAGGCTGATCTCGTCGGTGAACTGATGGCGAACCTGCATGTCGTGAGTCCAACGGTCATCGGAGAAGA
The DNA here is from genome assembly GCA_007571185.1 of Oceanicaulis sp. GTDB lineage: Bacteria > Pseudomonadota > Alphaproteobacteria > Caulobacterales > Maricaulaceae > Oceanicaulis. The sequence goes on along the minus strand of RKRX01000166.1, from coordinate 10,830 downwards.
TATACTCTGGAGCTACCCAGTCAGGATCAGCCTCGAGGCGTTCCACCGAGACCCGGCGGGTGCCCTCGTACCAGCTGGAGCCGTAGTTCACGGACCAGCGATCCTTCCGCCAGGTCACATCGAACGTGACCTGCCATTTTGGCGCGCCGGGATCGCCTGCCTGTTCATCGGGTTCGGCGTCCGGCAGATCCTGGAAGATCAGGCTTTCCAGCTTGCTGCCAGCCAAGGTCAGTGCGAACGCGCCAATATCGTCCTGCAGGCCCAGATCAGCTGGATCCAGCAGATAGCGTGCCGAGAAATCCACACCCGATGTGGTGTACTGACCTACGTTAACGAAATACTGCCGGAAGAAGCTAATTTCACCGTCTTCATCCCGGTCGATCAGAGCGCAGAATTGGTTCGGCCGCGGCAGATCCACACACTGCTGGGCGATGGTTGATGGAGACACGTTCAGGATCGCATTGGCCAGATCAATGTCGTAATAGTCGATTGCGATGGACAGCCCTTCCACGATCTGCGGGGTCAAGACCACGCCGTAGGTGATGGTGTCGGCTTCTTCCGACAGCAAGTCGAGGTTGCCGCCCACACGTCCTTCGATAGATGCGGAGGTGGTGGAGTCGAAAGTATTGGGATCAAAACCCAGATCGGCCAGACAATTAGCATAACGTAGATCAGAACCTGCCTCCACATTGTCCACGTCACACGGATCGGAGATGAATGCGAATGTCTGGGTATTGGGCAGGAACAGGTTGGTGATATTCGGCGCGCGCACAGCCCGCGCCACAGTGCCGCGAAGCATGATGTCCTGGTTCAGACGCCAGATGCCGCCCACTTTCCAAGTGTCAGTTTCACCCGCCGTAGAATAATCGGACCAGCGGTAGGCGGCGTCAATAGCGAATTCCTCAATCAATGGCTGGTTTGCCAGAATCGGCAGGCTCACCTCACCGAACGCTTCGCTCACGTCAAAGCTGCCTGAGGAATCGATGCGTTGACCTTGCCAGCTGATGTCATCACCGACCGCGGCGGACTGTTTTTCAATCTCTGAGGCGAAGGACTGGCTTTTCTCTTCACGATATTCCGCCCCCAGCACCCAGGAAACTGGGCCGCCGGGAAGGTTCAGGAAAGTCTCGGTGTCGCCTGAAATAAAGGCCTGGGCCACGTTCTGCTCGATCCGGTCGGAGTAATGGGTGGTCTGGTTGATCCAGTCCCGCGCCTCGGCCGAGACGTCCTCACCGAATACGTCCGCTGGCACACAGCCCGAGTTTGGTCCCGGGGTGAATGTCAGACCCCATAGATCCGGATTAAGTCCCGGCGGTAGGGCCGTCGGGTCGAGGTCGGAACGACAGACGATTTCACCGGTGGCGGGATCTATCACGGAGTCAATCGCAGCCAACCAGCGTTCCTGTATCCGATCTCCGTAATACGCGGTGGCGCTCTCGGTTCGACCGTAAACCCAGGAGGCCTCATACTCGATACCGCCCAGTGCGTCGAACTCGCCTTCAAAGCCGATCACGCCACGCCAGGTCGTGCGGGTGATGTCGGTGCCGGTGAAGCCCAGGTCGAAATTGTCACGACCCATAAAGATGGAGCCGAAATTGGGTTCGGCGGCGATATTGGCTGGAATGAAGGCCACATCGGGGTTGATCGTTAGGAAGAAATCAAATGTGGGTTGAGCCTGGAACCCGGTCTGAGTTTCAACTGTCTTCAGTTCCACAAACAAGGAATGGTGCGGGTCTAGCTCGTAGTTGGCGGTCATATTGAGCGAGATGCGTTCATTTCTGGGGATGATCTCGTCGATGAAATCGTCCAACAATGTGCCCGAACCGCCCAACATGATGAAGCCGGACGTGAAAATGCCCGCTTCATACGGATCGCCATCACCTTCATAACTGATGCCGGTGCGTGGATCGGCTGGCGTCAAAATGCCGAAATTGGTGTAGACCAGACCTTCGCGACCAGTATCGATATAGCGAGCGTCCCGCGCAAAAATATTGTCAGGGATATTGGGATCGTCGGCGGTGTCATCAGGATTGCGCACCTGCACGTAACGCTCGCCCCGGCGGGTGAAGCTGCGCTCATCTGAACGCAGATTGTCTTCAACAGCGTATTCTGCAGCCAGGGTCAGATTTAGCCGGTTGTCCAGCAGATTTTCGCCCCACAGGCCGGAGACGAAGAAATTATCTGCACCGCCCAGCTCAGTGGTCCCCACCTGGCTTCGGACAGAAGAGCCTTCATAATCATCTTTCAGCACGAAGTTGACCACGCCAGACACACTGTCCGCGCCGTAAATCGCTGATGCGCCACCGGTGAGAACCTCAATGCGCTCAATCAGGCCCACCGGAATGGTGTTCACATCCACTGAGGATGAACCTTCGCTCTGGGCCACATGACGCCGACCATCCACCAGCACCAGTGTGCGCTGGGTGCCTAGATTGCGAAGATTCAGAAGGTTGAGGCCTGCGGATCCTGAGTTTCCGGTGTTTGCACTGTCTTGATTGTCAAACGAATTCACAAGCGCCGGCAAATCTTGCAGAAAGTTTGTTAGGTTTGTTGCACCCGAAAGTTCGATATTTTCGGCATCCACACTCACCACCGGGTTGGACGCTGTGAAATCCGGTCGGGTGATCCGTGAGCCGGTCACCTGAATGACATCTGTGGTTTCTTGTTCGTCTTCCGCTTCTGTTTCTGTTTCCTGAGCGCAGACCGGTGTCGCTAGAAGAGCGGACACGGAGACACCGGCGAAAGCTACCCGCCGCAAAGTTCTCAGGTCGAGGGGGGGGGTGACTGATTTCATCCTGAATGATCCTCGCAATAGCTAATATTTTTCGGCAAGAGATAGGTTTGGTCAGTCGGATTCAACCTGTTTGTCATGCGAATCCGACTTATCTATAGGAGAGTAACAACTTTGCAACATTTCCCCCATGCAGTTTGCGCCATCCGAAGATATCTCGCTGGTTACATCAAAATTCTCAAACACTGGGGAATATGGGTCAATTGAAGGATGGTAAGGGCGGATCTGACTGGCAAGGCTTGGGGTCTTAATTCATTCGCCACCGCATGTGGGGCAGTTCGTATATCGGTTCCGATCAGAGACACATATGTCAGAAGCTCTTGTCAAGGCTGAGCATAACCTGGGTGAGCCTGCTACAGCAGCGCCCCTTGAGGATATTACCCTGGCCGGAACCGGACGCGGGTTCCGGGGCGACGTTCTGACTCGACCATTGAGTCGATTGTTGTTTCAGACTGCCTTTCCGGGCATCCTGATTGTTGCGGTGATGGCTGTAGTTGCGAGCGCCGGTGCGCAGTGGAATTTGGTAATTCTGCTGTCAGGCGCTGCCTGTGTGGCTCTTCTTCTGGTAATCGTTCTGGCGCCCGGAGAAGGTGGGGAACACTTCCTGTCTGATGACGGACGATGCGGCGGGAGGGTTGGCACGGTTGCTGCAGCGCTGGCGGCACACCCCGATCCGGCGCTTGTCACCGATGCCAGGGGCCGAGTGATATGGGCTAGCCTTGCCTATAAAGCCCTGGCGGGCACTGTAACGAAACCAGGTGATTCGGAGATTGCCCCACCACCTGAACGCATCTTTCTCGGCGCGAGCGCAATTTACCGACTGACTCAGGCGGCTTGCCGAGGTGTCGCCGCGCGGGAAATCGTGGGCCGTATTCCGCTTCAGGCCGGCGAAGGCGACGTCTTCACCGCCAATGTTTCTCCAATAGACAAGAAGGGTGCAGCCTTGTGGACCTTCTCGGTTCTGCGTAGAGCGCCGGGTGTACGGACCAAGACGCTGGAATGGGCCGATGATGCGCCGGTAGGTTTATTTTTGGCTGATGCGAGGGGCCGCGTGCTAGACGCCAACTCTACACTACGCAATTGGTTGGGCGTCCGCCCTGATGCGGTGTTTGAACTGAGAGACTTCACTACCAACGACACCGCAGATGCTTTTGCCGATTCGCGAGGAGCAGATGGACCCGTGTGTCTGAGAGCGCATCTGAAGCTGGCCGATGGTGAACAAAGCCCGGCGATGATCCGTGTGGACTGGTCTGATGACCGATCTTCGCGGGCACGTGTGGCGGTCTATGATTTGTCCACCGGCGGTGCGTCTCCGGCATTGGCCGGGATCGAACCTGTCAAAACCTGTACCAGTGGCGATAATCGGGCAAGTGGGGTGCTTGATGACATCTTCATCACCGCACCGTTCGGGGTGGCGCGGCTCGACAATGCCGATCCGGCGCTGGCCATGGTTGAGGGCGCCAACCCCACGCTGATGCAGCTGTCTGGGGGTAGGGCGAAGCCAGGCGTAAAATTTGCCGATCTAATTAGTCTGGACGATGATGGTGCGATTGAAAATGTGTTATGCGCCGCGCCGGCGGGGCGGGGCGAACCCAGTGAAGCCCGGCTGAAGTCCAGCGAGGATGAAGGGCGCGCAGTGCAGGTCTTCTTGTCTCCGGTTCGCGATGGCAAGCGCGTCGCCTATCTGGTGGATATTTCCTCGTGGAAAGCGCTGGAACAGCAGGTGGCCCAAGCAGGCAAGATGCAGGCGGTAGGTCAACTCGCCAGTGGTGTGGCGCATGATTTTAACAACATGCTCACCGCCATTCAGCTGAGTGTGGATGAACTGCTCAACCGTCACCCGGTGGGCGATCCTTCCTATCAGGATTTGCAGCAGATCAATTCCACACTCACCCGCCAGGCAGGTCTGGTGCGCAAGCTTCTGGCGTTCTCCCGTAAACAAACCTTCCGCAACACCGTATTGGATCTTTCTGACGTGCTCAGCGACTGCTCGATCATGCTCGGGCAGATACTGGAAGAAACTGTACGCCTTGAGATCAAGCATGATCGAGAGTTGCCGTTGGTTCGGGCGGATCGCAACCAGATTGAAAACATTCTGGTGAACCTCGCCACCAACGCCCGGGATGCTATGAAGCCCTCGGGGGGTGGCGTACTGACTATCAGCACTGAAGCGGTCACTGCTGAAGATGTGGCGCACGCTGGCGCGCCCAATCCCGGGAGGGGTGACTGGGCGGCGATCCATGTGGCCGACACGGGTGTCGGCATGGATGAAACTATGCTTGAAAAGATATTCGAGCCGTTCTTCACCACCAAGGAGGCCGGGCAAGGCACTGGGTTGGGGCTCGCCACAGTGTATGGTGTGGTCAAGCAGTCCGGCGGTTTTCTGTTTGTAGATTCTGAAGTGGGGAAAGGCGCCGCTTTTCACATCTATTTGCCTGGTCATGTTCCCACCCGGGAAGAAGAGGCCGAACTGGCCCTGGAAAAGGAAATCAGGGCCAAGGCGCTTGAACCCTCTGATCTGGCCGGGTGTGGTCGCATCCTGTTCGTGGAAGATGAGAATGCAGTGCGGGCCATTGCCGCCAGGACTCTGGCGCGCCGTGGCTATGAAGTCGTGGAAGCTTGTGACGGAGAAGAGGCGCTAGAAATCCTTGAAAAAGAGCCAGAGAGCTTCGACCTTCTGGTCTCCGATGTGGTGATGCCAGGGCTTGATGGTCCCTCCTTATTGCAGCGGGGTCGACACCTGTTGGGCAAGGCGCGAATCATTTTCATGTCTGGTTATGCCAGGGAAGAATTTTCCGATACACTGTCGAAAGATCTGAGAATTTCCTTCTTGCCCAAACCCTTCGACGTCCAGCAATTAGCGGAACGGGTTAAGGATGAGTTGGCCGCGCGATAGCGAGATTAACCACCCTGGGAGGTTGTGTATTCTGAAGACGAAAGGGATGCAAAAATGTTCTTTTTATGTTCCGTGAGCAAAACTGGCACAATCCTGCTGGTTGCACAACTCGGTCGGGTGTGATCTAAGGGCAGGGCGACCTCATGAGACAGTCAAAACTGCACGTAGCGAAAGATGATGATATGGACAAGCAAAAAGCGCTTGAAGCGGCTCTGACACAAATTGACCGCGCCTTTGGCAAAGGTTCGGTGATGAAACTGGGCGCCAAGCCAAACCAGAATATCGAGACGGTGTCCACCGGTTCCCTGGGTCTTGACATTGCGCTGGGTGTGGGCGGTTTGCCCAAGGGCCGGATTATCGAGATTTACGGCCCGGAAAGCTCCGGCAAGACCACGCTGGCCCTGCACACTGTTGCGGAATGTCAGAAAGCTGGAGGCGTGGCCGCCTTCGTGGATGCCGAACATGCTTTGGATCCAATCTACGCCCGCAAGCTGGGCGTGGATGTGGGTGAGTTGCTGGTTTCTCAGCCCGATACCGGTGAGCAGGCGCTTGAAATCGCCGACACCCTGGTGCGCTCTGGCGCCATTGATGTCCTGGTGATCGACTCCGTGGCCGCCCTGACCCCGCGCGCGGAACTGGAGGGAGACATGGGCGACTCGCTGCCCGGCCTTCAAGCGCGTTTGATGAGCCAGGCTTTGCGTAAACTGACAGCTTCAATCTCCAAGTCCAACTGCCTGGTGGTTTTCATTAACCAGATCCGTATGAAGATCGGTGTGATGTTTGGCAGCCCCGAAACCACTACGGGTGGTAATGCCCTGAAGTTCTACGCCTCGGTTCGATTGGACATTCGCCGTGCCGGTGTGTTGAAGAACCGCGATGAAGTGATCGGTAATCACACCCGGGTCAAAGTGGTAAAGAATAAGGTAGCCCCCCCTTTCCGTGAAGTGGAGTTTGATATTCTTTATGGAGAAGGAATATCCAAGACAGGTGAATTGCTTGATTTGGGGGTGAAAGGCGGGATCATTGAGAAATCGGGCTCATGGTATTCTCTTGATTCCAAGCGTATCGGTCAGGGGCGTGAAAATGCACGCAAGTTCCTGCTTGATCACCCTGACGCCGCTGACAAGATCGAATCTCAGGTGCGCAAGAATGCCGGTCTGATAGGCAAGGAACTTCTGGTAGGCTCTGATGGAGAAGGTGACTAGGATGGAGACTGCAGGCTAAGAGGTCATTGGCGTCTGTGATACGCTGAAATCAGCCTTCAATATACAGCGGATGCTTGGTTTTTCGAGCCTTGCGTTCGTATATGAGCGTTGTTGGTTTCCCCCGCCTTTGTAGCGCGTCATTCTCCCCTGCTACCGTTTCCCTCTGCGCCCGGAGCGTTGTCATGTCCGCCCTGCGCCATCTCCGTCGTCAGTTTCTCGATTTCTTTGGTCAGCAAGGTCATGAGATCGTTCAGTCTGCACCGCTGGTGCCTCAGGATGATCCCACCCTGCTGTTCGTGAACGCTGGCATGGCGCCATTCAAGAACGTCTTCACCGGTGCTGAAAGTCGACTCAACACCCGGGCGACCAGTTCGCAGAAATGTGTGCGCGCCGGCGGCAAGCACAATGATCTGGATAATGTGGGCTACACCGCGCGCCATCATACTTTTTTCGAAATGCTGGGCAATTTTTCTTTCGGGGACTATTTTAAGGAAGAGGCCATCAACCTGGCCTGGAGCATGATGACCAGAGAGTTTGGCCTGAACAGGGACAGGCTGCTGGTTACGGTCTATTCCGAAGACGAAGAGACGGCGCGCCTGTGGCGCAAGATCGCCGGGTTTGGCGATGATCGGATCATCTCCATCCCCACCTCTGACAATTTCTGGTCCATGGGCGATACCGGTCCGTGCGGTCCATGTTCAGAGATTTTTTATGACCACGGCCCAGACGTTCGGGGTGGTCCTCCCGGTTCGTCAGAAGAAGATGGCGACCGGTTCATCGAGATCTGGAACCTGGTGTTCATGCAGTATGAGCAGCAGCCGGGCGGGAAGCGGATTGAGCTGCCCAAACCGTCCATCGACACCGGCATGGGGTTAGAGCGCATCGCCGCAGTGCTCCAGGGTGTTCACAACAATTATGATGTGGATTTGTTCAAGACCCTGATCACGGCTTCTGAGGGGGTGTTGCAGATCAAGGCTGAAGGCGATGCGTTGGCAAGTCATCGGGTCATTGCTGATCATCTGCGCTCTACTTCATTTCTGATTGCCGATGGCGTCATCCCGTCCAATGAGGGTCGAGGTTATGTGCTGCGCCGGATCATGCGCCGCGCCATGCGCCACGCGCATTTTCTGGGCGCTGACGAACCGGTGCTGTTCGGTTTGGCGAAAATCCTGTCTGATGAGATGGGCGACGCCTTCCCCGAACTAACGCGCGCCCTGCCGGTGATTGAGGAAACCATGCGTGGGGAGGAAGAACGCTTTCAGCGCATGTTGGGTCGGGGCCTGGCACTGCTGGAGGAGGCGACCGCCGATCTCGAAGAAGGCGACGCCCTTCCCGGGGAAACGGCCTTCAAACTCTATGATACTTACGGTTTCCCGATAGATCTGACTGAGGACGCCCTGCGCGATCAGGGGCTGAGTGTGGATCAAGCCGGATTTGACGCAGCTATGGATCGGCAGCGCGCCGAAGCGCGCGCCAGCTGGTCAGGGTCGGGTCAGGTCACGCCAGAAGCGCTCTGGTTTTCCATGCGCGATCGTCTGGGCCCTACCGATTTCACCGGATACCTCAACCATGGCGGTCGGTCTGTCCTGACCGCCATCATTGCACGAGGCGAGGAGCAGGGGGCGTTGGCGGAAGGTGAGGAAGCGGAGCTGGTGTTCGCCGCCACCCCGTTTTACGCCGAAGGCGGAGGGCAGATTAGCGATACCGGTGTGATCACCTTCGACAATGGTGCAGTGTTCACCATAGTTGATGTGCAAAAGCGCGCCGGTGAAGTCTACGCTCATCTGGGCAAGCTCAGTTCGGGCTCGATGACTGTCGGCGATAAAGCCGTGCTGTCCGTCGATGTAGCGCGCCGTGCCAAGATCCGAGCCAACCACTCCGCCACTCACCTTATGCACGCTGCTCTGCGCAATGTGCTAGGTCTGCACGTAACCCAGAAAGGTTCCTACGTGGGTCCGGACCGGCTGCGCTTTGACATCTCCCATGCCAAGGCGCTGACCGAGGCCGAAATCACCGCTGTTGAGACGCAGGTCAATGCGGTGATCCGCCAGAACGTGGCGGTCCAGGCCGCCGAGATGGCCTCGGATGCCGCCATTGAGGCGGGCGCCCTGGCGTTGTTTGGCGAAAAATATGGTGAGACCGTGCGCGTGCTGGCCATGGGGGAAGCCCTGAGTGGCGACAGCAAAGCGTATTCGGTAGAGCTGTGCGGGGGCATCCACGTGGATCACACCGGTGACATTGCGGTGTTCAAAATCATTGGTGAAAGCTCGGCGGCGGCGGGTGTACGCCGGGTGGAGGCCTTGACCGGGGAGGCTGCACGCGTGTGGCTGGAAACCGAAGCCAAAAGAGCCAGGGACGCTGCGGCTGCACTGAAAGTGTCCACAGTTGAACTTGTTGAGCGCATCGGAGTGTTGCAAGCCGAACGCAAGACACTGGAACGCCAGTTGGCCGAGACCAGAAAGCAGCTCGCCATGAGCGCAGGCTCAGGCCCAGCCGGGCTTGAGGAGATCAATGGTGTCCAGCTGATTGCCCGTGTGGTCGAGGGCGTGAGGGGCAAGGAATTGCGTAGTCTTGTGGATGACGCCCGCGCCCGATTGGACTCAGGTGTCGCAGCGTTCATCGGTGTCAATAAGGGCAAGGCGGCGCTGGCCGTGGGCCTGACTGATAACTTGACTGACTCAATGAGTGCAGTGGACCTGGTGCGCGTTGGTTCGGTTGCTGTGGGCGGCAAGGGCGGTGGCGGTCGTCCCGGTTTTGCGCAAGCCGGCGGTCCAAATGGCGCCAGAGCTGAAAAGGCTCTTACCGCGATCCGTGAGGTATTGGCGAGTTGATTGTGATCGCGCCATCCGACCTTATTGGGTTCCCGACAGGAAGACAGAGCTTCAGATCACGTCCTGCATCACTCTGGCGAATCGTTCCGCCACAGTGTCTAGAAACCCCCCGGTGGACAGCCAACTCTGCCGGTTGTCGATCAGAATCGCCAAATCCCTGGTCATATGGCCTGCCTCTACGGCGCCAATAACAGTGGTTTCCAATATCTCGGCGAAATCCATGACGTGTTGATTTCCGTCCATTTTGCCGCGGTATTTCAGGCTGCAGGTCCAGGCGAAAATTGAAGCAATGGGATTGGTGGAGGTCTTTTTACCGCGCTGATGCTGACGGTAGTGACGGGTCACGGTGCCGTGTGCGGCTTCGGCCTCAACAGTCTTGCCATCGGGGGTCATCAGCACGGACGTCATCAGACCTAATGAGCCAAAACCCTGCGCTATGGTATCAGATTGCACGTCACCATCATAGTTCTTGCAGGCCCAGACAAAGCCGCCAGACCATTTCATGGCTGCGGCGACCATGTCATCAATCAAACGGTGTTCGTAGCTAAGGCCCGACTTCTCGAACTCGGTTCTGAACTCATTCTCATAAATCTCCTGGAAGATATTTCTAAAGCGGCCGTCATAGGTCTTCAAGATGGTGTTCTTGGTAGACAGGTAGACTGGAAATTGGCGGTCCAGACCATAGCGCAGCGATGCGCGAGCGAAGTCCTTGATGGATTCATCCAGGTTGTACATGCCCATAGCTACACCCGGCCCCGGGAAGTCGAAAATCTCATGGATAGCCGGTTCGCCTCCATCAGACGGGGTGTAGGTCAAGGTCAACTTCCCCGGCCCGGGCACTTTGATATCGGTGGCGCGATACTGATCGCCAAAGGCGTGACGGCCGATGATGATCGGCTTGGTCCAACCCGGCACCAGACGCGGCACGTTCCCGATCACGATTGGTTCGCGGAACACCACACCGCCCAAAATATTGCGGATCGTGCCGTTTGGCGACCTCCACATATTTTTCAGGCCGAACTCTTCCATGCGGGCTTCGTCCGGGGTGATGGTGGCGCATTTCACACCCACACCGTAGTGCTTGATGGCTTCGGCGGCTTCAATGGT
>RKRX01000079.1 GCA_007571185.1 Oceanicaulis sp. | reverse complement strand
ACCGGCAGGCTTTACGCCGTGCCGTCAAAACCAACAGCCGAGGCCAAGACGCTCTACCGCATGATGGGGATAGAGCTGAACACCTCACCGTATGCTATTGAAAACAACCGAATGTAGTGCCTGGCTCTCTTGAGAAATACAATGAAATCAGTGTGTTTAAAGCCTGAACCGTCGAAGTCAGAACTCATGCGGGTATTGGCGAGGATGAACAGCGTGGCCTGATCAAACAACACGCGTCCACCGATTCGATGAGTGAGATCATTGATGTGCAACATGGGAGGGGCGGACTATCACGGGTTCACAGCGTATAAAAGCGCCGCTATAAGCCGCCGCAGATTCACGTTCCCGGCAGTTCTCTCCGGGGATCAATCAGGGATGATCCTCATGGCGATCCAGCGCACTTTTTCTATTCTCAAACCCGATGCGACCGCTCGCAATTTGACCGGTGTCATCAATGCCAAGATTGAGGCAGCTGGCCTGCGCATCATCGCCCAGAAGCGTATTCGTCTGAGCAAAGATCAGGCTGAAAATTTCTATGCTGTGCACAAGGAGCGTCCCTTTTTCAAAGACCTGGTCAATTTCATGATCTCCGGTCCGGTTGTGGTTCAGGTTCTCGAGGGTGAAAACGCCATCGCTACGTACCGTGAAGTCATGGGCGCCACCAACCCGGAAGAGGCTGCACCGGGCACCATCCGTAAGGAGTTCGCTGAATCCATTGAAGCCAACTCCGTGCACGGTTCCGACGCTTCAGAGACCGCTGCCCAGGAAATCCCGTTCTTTTTCACTGAAAACGAGATTGTAGGCTGATCTCAACAAGGGGTCGGAATGAGAACCTCCGGTGAAGTTTTGCACCAGGCAGCGTTGGAGGTCGTCAATCAAGACGGATTGATCAGCTGTTCATCGCCGTCAAGGGTTAGGCTGTCGGGGATACGCACCCGTTCGGCCGAAACCCGGGCACCGCTGCTGGCCACCAGTTTCAGACAGGCGGGATAAAGCTTGCGTTCGGCCCGCAGTACGCGCTCTGACAGGGTATCAGGCGTGTCACCCGGTAACACGGGCGCCGCCGCCTGGCCGATAATGGGGCCTTCATCCATTTCAGGACGCACATAGTGTACGGTGCACCCGTGCACCCGCACTCCTGCTTCCAGCGCGCGGTCATGGGTGTGCACGCCTTTGAACGCAGGCAACAGCGAGGGGTGGATGTTGATCAGTCGGTCCCGCCATTTCTCCACAAACCAGGGTGTGAGTATGCGCATGAATCCAGCCAAGCACACCAGTTCCACTCCAGCCTGCACCAAGCGTGCGTCTACGTCTTGTTCAAAATCCTTGCGACTCTCATAGAGAGTGTGATCAATAAACCCTGTTTCCACATCCATCTTGCGGGCGCGTTCCAGCCCCAAGGCGCCAGCCTTGTTGGACAGCACCAATGTAATTTCGGCGGGAAAAACGGGGTCTTGAGTCGCGTCCAGCAACGCCTGTAGGTTTGAGCCTCGACCGGAGATCAGTACGCCAACCCTGGTGCGCGCCATGGTTCAGTTCACCTTCAAAGCGCCGATGACGGCGGCGGTTTCACCTGCCGCGTTCAACCCATCACAGATATCCCTGGCTCCACCGGCTTCGACGGCGAGGATCATGCCCACACCGCAATTGAAAGTGCGGCGCATTTCCTTTTCATTCACTTCGCCAGCCTTCGCCAGCCAGTTAAAGACCGCCGGACGCTCAAAGCTGTCATAGTCGATCTCAAAGGTAAGGTGATCGGGCAGCATACGCGGCGTGTTCCCGGTGATGCCGCCGCCGGTGATATGGGCAAGACCCTTGATGCGCCCCTGCTGGATTAATGGCATCAGCGCCTTCACATAAATGCGAGTAGGTTCGAGCAGGGCTTTGGCTAGTCTGCGGCCAGGTGCGAAGGGCGCTTTACTGTCAAGGGTCAAGCCCGCATCCTCGATAATCCGGCGGATTAATGAATAACCGTTGGAGTGGGGGCCTGAAGACATGATCCCGATCAGCGCGTCACCCGCTTTCATCAGATCACGCCGAGGCAGCAGGGCGCCGCGCTCGGTTGCCCCGACCACAAAACCTGCCAGATCGAAATCCTCACCAGCATACATGCCGGGCATCTCGGCGGTCTCACCGCCGATCAATGCACAACCAGCCCGGCGGCAGCCCTCAGCGATCCCTTGCACTACGGCGGCGCCACGCTCGGGATCAAGTTTTCCGGTGGCGAAATAATCAAGGAAAAATAGCGGCTGAGCCCCTTGAGCGAGTATATCGTTCACGCACATGGCCACCAGATCAATGCCTACGGTGTTCACGAGACCTGAATTGATGGCCAGCCGGAGCTTGGTGCCCACCCCGTCCGTGCCCGATACCAGGACAGGATCGCTGAAGCCGGCAGCTTTGAGATCAAAGATGCCGCCGAATCCATCCAAATTCGTATCTGCGCCGGGGCGTGCGGTGTTTTTCGCCAGCGGTTTGATCGCCCGCACCAGCGTTTCCCCCGCACCAATGCTCACGCCGGCCTCTGCATAGGTTAGCCCATTTTTGTGAACGCTGTCAACCAAGAGTGGTTCCTTCAATCATAAAACTGTCGCCAAGAGGCTCATACCGCCAATTGCATTCAAATGCGAGGGCGGCAGGGTGTGCAACAGGCTTTCCTGCCGGGAGCAGACCCTTATAGTCGGCTCGCAGGCAGTAGGGGACAGGCAGAAATCATGCGTTCGGTGAAAACAGGCATTCAGGCAGCGCTGGGTATTGTAGCATCGGGGGTGATGGCCGTTGGCGCCTGGGCGGCAGGTCCGTTCACCGTGGAAGGAATTGCTATTGACGCCAAGGCTCAGACCACGTTCGAAGCGCAGCGGGTGGCGCTGGAGGAAGGCCAGACGCTGGCCGCCCGGAAGTTGATTGAGCGACTGACTCTGCCTGAGGATCTTTTTGCTGCCAATTTCCAACCGCTGACCCCGGAAATCGCCACCAGCCTGATTGCAGGGCTGCAGATCTCTGACGAACAGCGATCGGCGACCCGTTATCGCGGTATGCTCAGTCTCAGCTTTGATCCCCGGTCTGTACGTAACTATCTCACAGGCTTGGGCATACCTTTCGTTCAGGCCCGGTCCGATCCCGTCGCGGTGATCGCGGTGACTGAACTGGTGACCGGTGAACCGATGTTGGGCGGAGACTGGGCGCAGGCATGGGCCGAGGGTGGATTTGACAACGCCTTGACTCCGGTCGTGGCTGTGGACGCGAACCTGGTTGCGCTCGACGCCGTGCTCAATCTCGATGAGAGTGTTTTGCGGATAGTTATGGGTGTGGTGGGTGTTGATGAACTGATGATTGTCCGGGCGCGTGAAGGTGTGCGCTCTACCTGGACAAGCGGGGTTGTCGTACGCTTTGACGAAGAAGATCGGCTGGTGCGTAAACCGATCACTTCCGTGCTGGTCGCTGGCGGGTTTGACGCTGCCGCCCATCGCCTGGTGAGGGATCGTCAGGATGCTTGGAAGCGCGCCAATGTCGTGCGCAATGCAGAACGGTCTGAGCTACGGGTGAGTGTTCTGTTTGATACCTTGAACGAATGGCGTACCTTGCAGCAGGCAGTGGCAGGTGCATCGCTGGTTGAAAGTGCGCGTCTGGATGCGCTGTCGCGCGCCGGAGCGGAGATGACGCTGACTCATCGAGGCGCCCGCGAACAGGTAATGTCAGAACTCAGCGCTCGCGGTGCGATTCTGGTCGAAGATGATGATCTAGGTTGGACTGTGCGCCGCCGCCAATGAAACGCCAAGCATGAAGAAATCGGGACAGCTTCCCCTCGACCTTGTTCTGGAGCCTGACTACCGGGCGGAGGCATTCGAGGTAACCGAGTCCAACGCTGCCGCTCTGGCTTTGGTTGATCGTTGGCCACGTTGGCGTCAGGGTCATTTGCTGCTGGTTGGACCGGCCGGCAGCGGCAAGACTCATCTGTCACATATGTGGGCGGCCCGCGCCTGTCCGTTACGTCCGGGGGCCGGTATGCTGTCGCGTGCTTTGGACCAAGTGGAGCGCGGGGTTGCGGTTTTGGTGGAAGACTGTGATCACGGGGTAGATGAAGACGCTTTGTTCCACCTACTTAACCGGGCTGCGAATGATGCGAAGGTGACGGTGTTGATGACCGCCGGGAAGGCGCTGGAGTCCTGGCCGATTCACTTGCCTGATCTGGCCTCGCGTTTGCACGCCAGTGAAACTGCTGTCCTGCATGAGCCCGATGACGCCCTGTTGCGTCAGGTCATGGAAAAGCTTTTCCGCGACCGCCGTATGCTGGTGTCACCTGGCGTGATCGAATATCTCCTTGATCGTATGGAAAGGTCTGTGGATTACGCCCGAAATCTGGTGGCTTGGCTCGACCGTGAGGCGCTGGTGCGCAAGAAACCGGTTACACGCACCCTTGCACGAGAGGGGTTGGAGATCCTATCCACCTGACAGAATGCGCCTTTTGCCGGCCTGGAGATGTTTGATGACCGACGCTTCGCCTGCGTCCACCGGGACTCAAATCAATGTGGAAGCGTTGATGGCCTCCCCTGAGCGGTTTTTGAACAGGGAACTGTCCTGGCTTCGGTTCAACTGGCGGATCATTGAGGAAACGCGTAATTCTCACCACCCGCCGCTGGAACGGCTGCGCTTTCTGTCAATCTCAGCCAGCAATCTCGACGAGTTCTACATGGTGCGCGTAGCGGGCCTACGCGCCCAGCTTTGCAACGGGGTGGAACGACCGGGCATGGATGGGCTCACTCCTGCTCAACAGCTCGAACAGATCGATAACATGGCCGTGGAACTGATGACCGCCCAACAGGAGATATGGCGTGAGCTTCAGATTCTGCTCAAGGATGAAGGTGTTGAACTGATCGAAGGAAAAACCCTCACCGCCCGTGAGCACGAGTGGCTGCGAGACGATTTTCTGGCCCATATTTTGCCGGTGATCACCCCGCTGGCGATTGATCCTGCACACCCGTTTCCCTTTATCCCCAATCTGGGTTTTGCGCTGATGCTCAAGCTCAAACGCGCCAGTGACGGCAGGGTGATGAATGCTATGCTGCCCATGCCGACGGGCGTGAAGCGGTTTGTGGAAATTCCCACCCGTGACCGCGACAGCAAAGGTCGTCCTGTCAAGCGCTTCATCACGCTGGAGCGGATACTGACTCTGTTCATGGATGCGTTGTTTCCCGGCTTCGAACTGGTGGACAAGGGCGCCTTCTGCATCATCCGCGACAGCGATATCGAAATTGAGGAAGAAGCCGAAGATCTGGTGCGGGAATTTGAGACACGGCTCAAACAACGCCGCCGCGGTGTCCTGGTGCAACTGAAGATCGAAGCAAGCATGCCTGAAGAGTTGCGCCGGTTTATCATTCGGCAGCTGCATGCCGAAAAGCAGGATATTCAGCTGGTTGATGGTCTTCTGGGCATGGCCCAGCTCAGCGAGATGATCCCCGATGAGCGGCCCGAGTTGAAGTTTATACCCTATGAGCCGCGCAGCCCGGAGCGGATCAAGGACCATGGCGGCGATGTGTTTGCAGCAATCCGGGCCAAGGATCTGATTGTGCACCATCCCTATGAGAGCTTTGACTCCGTGGTGCAGTTTCTACGGCAGTCCGCGACCGATCCTGACGTGATCACCATAAAGCAGACCTTATACCGCACGTCCAAAAACTCCCCGATTATCGCCGCTCTCGTGGAAGCGGCGGAAGCGGGTAAAAATGTCACTGCGCTGGTGGAGCTCAAGGCCCGCTTTGACGAGGAAGCTAACCTGCGCTGGGCGCGAGATCTCGAACGCGCCGGCGTGCAGGTGGTCTATGGTTTTATTGAATACAAGACTCACGCCAAGATTTCGTTGGTGGTGCGGCGGGAAGGATCTGAATTACGCACCTATGCCCATTTCGGCACCGGAAATTATCACCCGATCACAGCGAAAATCTATACCGATCTCTCGCTCTTCACCGCAGATCCCGTTTTCGGGCGCGATGCAGGCCAGGTCTTCAACTATGTGACCGGGTATGCACAGCCTAGACAGTTGGAAAAGTTGGTGATTTCACCCACCGATATGCTTGAGTTCATCCTGGACAGGATTGATTGCGAAATCGCCAACGCCAAGGCGGGCAAACCGGCAGGCGTATGGGCGAAGATGAACGCGCTCGTTCATCCCAAGGTGATCGACAAGCTTTATGAGGCCAGCCAGACCGGAGTGCGCTGCGAACTGGTGATACGGGGGATTTGCTGCCTGCGTCCGGGCGTGCCGGGCCTATCCGAGAATATCCACGTGAAATCCATCGTGGGCCGATTCCTTGAACATTCGCGGATCGCCTGCTTTGCCAATGGCGCTCGCATGCCGAGCCCTCAAGCGAGAGTCTATATTTCTTCGGCGGACTGGATGCCGCGCAATCTTGACCGTCGCATTGAAATCCTGTGTCCGGTGGAGAACTCGACCGTGCATCGCCAAGTGCTCGATCAGATCATGGCCGCCAATCTTAATGACGAGACGCAAACCTGGTACATGAACCCTGACGGATCTTACTCCCGATTGAATACCGAAGGCATGAGTGAGCCGTTTTCCGCACACGCCTATTTCATGACCAATCCCAGCCTGTCGGGCCGGGGCGAGGCGCTCAAGCGGGATAAGCCGCCGACCTTCCCACGTGCAGGCGCACGCGGGTCGTACGGGTAGGGTGCGCATGCAAAGGGGTTCGCGGGATATGTTCAGGCTTGGCGCCACGCCGGCGCCGATGATCAAAAGTCGGGACGTGGCCGTCATTGATGTGGGCTCAAATTCGGTCCGCCTGGTTCAGTTCCGGGTGGAGGGGCGTACGTTCTGGCCCGTGTTTAATGAAAAAACCATGGCGGGGCTTGGACGCAGCGCAGCGCAGACCGGGCGACTTGATCCTGAAGGTGTGCGGTTAGCGCTGCGTACGCTGAGACGGTTTGGTCGGATGCTCGACGCCAGGGGCGTCGCCGAGCGGCTCGTGGTCGCAACAGCAGCTGTACGCGAATGCGAGGATGGTCCGCTATTTGTTGATCGCGTGCGCCGGGAAACCGGTCTACCGATCACGATCCTTAGCGGTGACGACGAGGGCCGGTATTCTTCTCTGGGTGTGTTGGTCGGTGTAGGCGAAGCGCATGGCGTGTGCGGTGATCTGGGCGGGTCAAGCCTGGAGCTCGGCCGCTTGTCCAGACGCGAGGTGGAGGCTGTTATCTCGTTGCCTCTGGGGCCGTTGGCGTTGAATGCGGCGGAGTGTCCGCCCGAAACGTTGCGCAATGAGGTGCGGCGTCAATTGAAAACGGCGGCGCCGGTTCTGACCGCGGCCGGGGACACCTTTTACGCCGTGGGCGGCGCCTGGCGCGCCTTTGCGAATCTGTCCATGGCTATGCGCAAATACCCTCTGAACCTGCTGCATGGATACCGGCTCGACCGCGAAGAGGTTGGGACCACGGCGCACTTTGTAATTGATCAGAGTCAATTCTCGTTTGCCTCGTTTCAGGGGGTGGCGTCAAGACGAGCCGCCAATTTGCCTTACGCCTCGATGTTGCTGGATGAAATCCTGCATGCGGGCGGGTTTCGTCAGGTAATGTTTTCAGCTTATGGCTTGCGGGAAGGTGTGCTCTGCGTCAGCGATCCCGATCTGATCGGGGAAGATGATCCTTTGCTGAATAGTGTCGAAGCCATGGCCCGCATTGCTTCCTTTGAGCCGGAGTTTGGTACGACGTTGGCGGATTGGCTGGAAGGAGTGCTGTCCGATGAAGCGCCGGCGTTCGGGCTCAACCGCGATCAGCGCCTGCGCGCGGCGGCCGCCCGGCTTAGCGATATCGGGGCCCGTTTGCATCCTGATCATCGAGCTGACCTGGCCTTCACCCAGGTGCTTTATGCTCCGATTGGCGGACATACCCACGCTGAGCGCGCCTTCCTGGCTCTGACGATACACCACCGCTATAACGGCAAGGGTGTGCGGCCTGATACATGCCCCGCGGTGCGTCTGCTGGATGAGCGTCAGCGCGAGGCGGCTTTGCGCCTGGGATTGGGTTTACGGTTCGGCGCTGCTCTGTCAGGGTGTACGGCCAGCCTGCTCAATCAATTTCGCCTGTCGCGTAATAGAGACAGTTTGACGATCCTGGCTCAACCGGGAGCGGAAGAGCTGATCATGGAACGGACCTGGCGTCGGTTTGAACAGTTCGCCTCGGCCATGGATCTGATCCCGCTACAGAGGTAATGGTAACGATTGTGTGAGCGTGTCGCTCAGCTGTCCCGGATTATAGTAGAGTATCCTTCACCATCATGGGAGAGAAGAGAAATGAAACTTGACTGGATTGCAGGAACGACCATAGCCGTGATTATGGCGATGAATGTCCCCGCGCTCTCATGGGCGCAAAGTGCGCCGTTGACTGCGGTTTTAGAAAATCCCCGCCGGGATGATGATCGCGCGCGCGACATCTATCGCAATCCGGGGGAGACTCTGACTTTTTTCGAGGTTGAACCTGATCACGTGGTGATCGAGGCACTGCCGGGCGGTGGCTGGTATTCGCGCATTCTGGCGCCGTATGTCAGCGCGGAGGGCGGCTATATGGGCATCACCTATCCCATGGATGTCTATGAGCGCATCTTTGGCGCGCGTATGGACAATCCCGGGTTCCGGGCCCGGTTTGCAGATTGGGAAAATGCTTTTCCCAGCCAGGTTGAGCAATGGGGCGGGGTGCTGAACGGCACGGCGCGGTTCGGCGCTGTGCCCGCCGGGATGGAAGGCCGTGTGGACCGGGTGCTGTATATCCGAGCCCTGCACAATATGGCCCGTTTCGATATGATCGACACAGCGGTGAATGATGCCCACGCCCTGCTCAAGCCCGGAGGGATTGTGGGGGTGGTCCAGCATCGCGCCCCGGCGGATGAAGTTGATGACCAGGCGACGGGATCGCGTGGTTATCTGCGTGAAGCCGATGTGATCGCGGCGTTTGAAGCCGGCGGGTTTGAGTTGGTCGGAAAGTCCGAGGTCAACGCCAATCCTGATGATCCCGCCGACCACAGGTCCGGGGTCTGGACCTTGCCGCCGACCCTGGCGCTGGGCGATGACAATCGCGAGGCGTATCTGGCGATCGGGGAAACCGATCGGATGACTCTGAAATTTCGCAAACCGGAGTAAGATCGCTCTGAGTATCGGGAGAACTAACCCTGCAAGTCCGGGCCAGGTTCTTTGGCGGTCAATCCCGCGTGCGCCAGCAAGCCGACTGTCGGGTGTGATCAAGGAGAGGCGTCGGGCGTTGACTTGCCCCTTGGCTCTGGTGCGGGCTACACCTTTTCCCGTTTTACTGATCGCTCGACGGGACAGGTTATGTTCAACAGGATTCTCATCGCCAATCGCGGCGAAATTGCTGTGCGCGTCATCAAGACCTGCAAGCGGTTGGGTGTCTCCACCGTGGCGGTTTATTCTGAGGCGGACGCGGATACGCTGGCGGTCGAGATGGCCGATGAGGCGGTTTTTATTGGTCCGTCAGCGCCTGCTGAATCCTATCTGAGGATGGACAGGATCATCGCTGCCTGCAAAGAAACCGGGGTGGATGCGGTCCATCCCGGTTTTGGTTTTCTGTCTGAGAATGCCGCCTTTCCCGAGGCATTGGCGGAAAAGGGCATCGCCTGGATCGGCCCGAACCCGTACGCTATCGCCGCTATGGGCGACAAGCTGAAATCCAAGGCGCTTGCCGCTCAAGCGGGTGTGAGCACGGTTCCGGGTTTCAAGGGAGAAATCACGGATGATCGGCATGCCGTCCAGGTCGCCGGGGAGATCGGCCATCCGGTGATGATCAAGGCATCTGCTGGCGGTGGCGGCAAGGGTATGCGCATCGCGCACTGTGAAACCGAAGTATGCGAGGGTTTTGCCGCCGCGCGCAACGAGGCGCGCTCTTCTTTTGGAGATGACCGCATTCTGATCGAGAAATTCGTTGAAAATCCGCGTCATATCGAGATCCAGGTGCTCGGCGATAAGCACGGTAACGTGGTCCATCTTAATGAACGCGAATGCTCAGTGCAGCGCCGGAACCAGAAAATACTCGAAGAGGCGCCGTCACCTTTTCTGGACGCCGCTACTCGCAAGAAAATGGGTGAACAGGCGGTCGCATTGGCCAAGGCTGTAAACTATGACAGCGCAGGCACGGTCGAATTTATTGTTGATCCCGACAAGAATTTTTACTTTCTGGAAATGAACACCCGCTTACAGGTGGAACATCCGGTTACCGAGCTGACCCACGGGGTCGACCTTGTGGAACACATGATCCGCATGGCCTTGGGCGAGGAACTTGGCTTCAATCAGTCTGACATGAAGATCAAGGGTTGGGCCGTGGAAGCGCGCTTGTACGCCGAAAATCCTTATCGCAGTTTCCTGCCTTCCACCGGGCGTCTCAAACACTATCGCGAGCCGTCTGAAGGTCCAATCGGACCGGGCGTGTTGCGCATCGATTCGGGTGTGCGTGAAGGTGATGAGATTTCCATGTTCTATGACCCGATGATCGCCAAAGTGATCGGGTATGGTGAAAGCCGGGATGCAGCAATCCATGCCCTGGCGGAGAGTCTGGATCGGCTGTATGTGGATGGGCTGCAATCTAATGCGCCGTTTCTATCGAGTGTGCTGGACGAACCTGATTTCGCAGCAGGCCGGATCCATACCGGCTATATCGACGAGCATTTCCCCCAAGGTTTCCATGGCGCTGAACCGACTGGGTTCCAGCTCATGATCATGTCCGCCGCCGCCGCTTTCATGCACACCCTGTTCGTGCAGCGCGCTGCGCGCGTGCCGTGTCCTGTCGCCAGACCCATGGAGAGATCCACTCATGAATGGATCGTGATTCTCGATAACCGGCGCTTTCCGATTGAGTTACACATTCCGGCAGGTAGTCTTGACAGGGATCAAGCCAGTGCGGAAATCCGGGCTGCAGATCTGATCGCCGACACTACGGTTCTGACCACCGCCTGGCGTCCGGGCGAGCATCTGTTTGAAGGTACGTTGGGCAGCCGGAATTTTGCGCTGTTCGTGACGGTTGGCGCCGGGGGTTATCAATTACGCCATCGCGGGTTTTGCACCGATGCGCTGGTTTACACGCCCCGTATGGCGGAGCTGTACGCTCGCTTGCCCAGCAAACAACCCGTTGACGCCGCCAGGCATATCTCCAGCCCGATGCCAGGACTTGTTGTGTCAGTGGAAGTGGAGGCCGGTTGTCACGTGAAAGCCGGTGAGGCGCTTATGGTCATTGAAGCCATGAAGATGGAGAATGTATTGCGCGCGGATATCGATGGCGTTATAAAGTCAGTCAATTGCAAAGCGGGCGCCAGCGTGTCCACCGACGAACTGCTGATTGAGTTTGAATAAAGGCGCGCCCGGTTCGCTCTGCGGAGGTCGCTCGCGTAGGTGACGCACATGTCGAAAGGGAGACTTGGGTGGATCTGGGACATCTGTTGTTCAACCCTAATGGCCGAATTGGCCAGAAGGATTTCTGTATCGGCGTGGCCATTATTGTGGGCGCCAATCTATTTCTGACTTGGGTTCCGTTCCTGGGCGGGATGTTGTGGCTCGTTCTGATCTGGGTTGGTGTCGCGGTTTATGGCAAGCGCTTGCACGATATAGGTAAGTCGGCCTGGCTGCATGCCGTGCCTTGGGGATTGTCGATTCTTCTGTCGATTATCCTCGTTGTTGTTGCGGGGGGCGCTGCGATTGCAGCATTCATGGCGAAGGACGATATCACTTCCTTCACCGCGGCCCTTGGCGCCAGCATCGGCATGTTCGTGCTGACGGGGATCATTGGGTCAATCGTCTGGCTGGCTTATACGATTTGGCTGGCTGTCTCGAAAGGCGAGGTGGGTGGCAATATCCATGGACAGGCGCCTGTAATTGAGGCGGTGGCTCAAACCGCTGCGCCCGCTCGCACGACACAGGACTGAACGCCGCATCTCCATGTCCTGGTCTATGACCTGATTGCTTTTGGCGTTCGTATCGTCGATGATTGATGGGCGCCTTCGTTGGGAAACTGCTCGCATGGGAGGCTGTAATGAACCTGATGTCCACTCTGTTCGCTCACAAAGGGCGGCTCGCTCCGGCTGAGTTTCAACGGGCGGGTTTTGTTCTCATCGGGATGAGTTTTCTAATCGCGCTCTCGCCGTTGTTCCTGCCTTTCAGACTGTCGATTACGCTATCCATTCTGGGCCTGCTGCTAGTCTGGCCGTGGGCATGCCTGTGGTCTCGGCGGTTTCATGACGCTGGTCAGTCCGGTTGGCTGTTTCTGGCTGTTTTGGTGCTCTACTTAGCTCTCAATTTCGCGATGAATCAGATTCTAAGCACGATATTTGGCGGAGAGGCTGCTCGCATGGCTCAGGCCGCCGTCGAAACCGGTGATTTCAGGATCATGATGGAGGCCATGCGGGAAAGCGCTGTAGCTCTGGCTCCATCTAACGCCATCGGTAGCGGGCTGATTTCGGTTGTGATGGTGCTTGGCGCCAATGCGATGCTGAAGTCAGACCCTGAAGAAAACCGTTATGGCCCACCGGTTTGACGACTGGTCTTGAATGGACGTCCCGTTCACCGGGATGCGTATCAGTGTTTTGGTGAAATGGTGTCTCTGTCTCGTCTCAATCTCAAAGTCGCATTTATCCCCGGCTTGCGAGCCAGCGCTGATGATTTCTGGCTGGCGCTGGGGGTGATCGCCCTGATTGATGCGGTGCGCCTGTCTATTTCTCCCACCGCCGGGTTATTGTCCTGGCTGGTGGTGGCGTTCTTCGCACTGTGCGCCTTCATGAACCGACTGCGGGATGCGGGACGTGCGCCCACCATCGCCTTTATCTTGCTGATCGGGGCGAGTGTTATCAAGGCGCTTTCAGGACTCTTTGCCATGGCGTGGGCCATCATGCCTCAGGTGTTGACGTATCTTGAAGAGAATCTGGGTGTTGATCCAGATGACCCCGCTCAGTTCTATGATCCGCAGATCCAGAGGGCTTATCAGGACTGGCTTGTCGCCAATCCTGAGATCGTCATGTCGGCGTTGGGGGCCGGCGCATGGCCATCGGTTTGGGGATTCTGGCTGACGCTGGTGATTGCGGGTGTCTGGGTTTCGCGCCCGTCCCGGCGCTAACGCTTCCAGATCGGCGGGGCTTCTTCGCGCCTGGTTGCGCCAAACACACCCTCAAACGCCTTGTGCAGGGCCAGATCGACCTCATCCATGGTCACGGGCAGTCCCAGATCGACCAGGGAGGTTACGCCATAGCGCGGATCAGAAATGCCACAGGGTATGATGGTGCTGAAATGGTCCAAATCGGGCTCCACATTCAGTGCGACTCCGTGGAAGGACACCCAGCGGTGCAGACGAATCCCGATAGCGGCGATCTTGTCTTCGCGTCGGGGACCACCGGGCTGGGTGCGATTGACCCACACCCCGACCCGGTCACAGCGGCGCTCCGCCTGGATGTTGAAAGCATCAAGCGTATTGATCAGCCATTGTTCCAGATCGCGGACAAACTTGCGTACATCCCGGTCGCGTTTGCTCAAATCAAGCATGACATAGGCCACGCGTTGGCCGGGTCCGTGATAGGTATATTGCCCGCCGCGTCCGGTGACATGCACCGGGAATCGATCCGGCTGTTGCAGATCTTCGGGCCGGGCGCGGACGCCAGCGGTGTAGAGCGGGTCATGCTCCAGTAACCAGACCAATTCTCCGGCTTCACCGCGTGCGATAGCTTCGGCCCGTGATTGCATCGCCGTCACGGCTTCGGGATAGGGCATGCGGGCCCCAGAAACCGCCCAGCCAATCGTATCTGTCATGATCTGAATGTCCTTAACCGCCGGGAAATCGTGGCGGGACATTTTAGGCTTTGCAGCCGTGGCGGAATTGGCAGACGCGCAGCGCTGAGACTGCTGCGGGATAAAATCCGTGGAGGTTCGAATCTTCCCAACCGCCCCATTTCCGTTTCTGGATCAATCAAACTGTCCGAGTTCTGGGAGGAACGAGCCCCGGGCGAGGTCACGCTATCGCGGGGACTGGACGGCTGTCCGACGTCAACAGGCCGATAGCACTATGAACGTAATGCTATCGAGCCCCGGGATCCTGCACCATTCCCCTCACCCCACATCGAATGTCAGTTTAGCAGGTTCAGCGCCGCAAGTATGACGACGGCGGCGACAACAGCTGTCAGCAACCACATGCGCGTCGCCAAATCACGCTTTACCGCTTCCGTGTCACGCTTGGCTGTTTCCGCGTCACGCTTGGCTGTTTCCTCGTCACGTCTGGCTGCCTCTCTGGCCGCCTCCGCGTCACGTCTGGCCGCCTCCGCGTCACGTCTGGCTGTCTCTCTGGCCGTCTCCGCTTCACGTCTGGCCATATCGGCTCGAAAATTGTCCAGAGTAGACGACAGATTCGCCTCGAGAACTTTCATTTTCGCCTCCAGCTTGTCTAGCCGCTTATCAAGATCATTCACCATGCCCTAGCATAGCAACGGCGTTGCTTCAGATCAACCGCCACTTAAAGGCTGATGGCCCCATGAACACAGATTGGTAATCAGCGCAAACAGGTTTTTAGAGGTGTTCAAATCTTTTCGACCGCACCATTTCCGTTTTAGATCAATCAAACTTTCCATGTTCTCGAAGGAACGAGCCCCGGGCGAGGCCGCGCTATCGCGGGGGTTGCACGGCTGTCCGGCGCCAGCGGGCCGATAGCAC
>RKRX01000216.1 GCA_007571185.1 Oceanicaulis sp. | reverse complement strand
AGCCGACACCCCCTATATCGGTGTCTTCACCCTTACGATTCACACCGACCATGCCAAGCGCTTTCAGCTTCCGGTGCAAAGCCGAACGCTCCATACCAATAAAATTAGCGGTGCGGGAGATATTGCCGCCGAAGCGGTTGATCTGTGACCTCAGGTATTCACGTTCAAAACCTTCCCGCGCGTCACGCAGAGGCATGGCGATCATACGTCCAATATCCAGTCTGGCGTCATCACCCGAGTGACGACCAATGACTTCAGACGGTAGAGAATCTATGTTCACTGGCTCATCGGGCGCGCCAGTCGCCATGATCAAAAGGCGTTCCACATTATTGCGCAACTGGCGCACATTGCCCGGCCAGTCATGAGCCTGAAGCACAGCCATGGCATCTTCACCAATTTTGCGGGCTGGCAGGCCAGACATAGCGGTCAGACGATCAAGGAAATAGTCCACCAGGAGTGGGATGTCTTCCCGGCGGCGGGACAGTGAAGGCACTTCCAACGGCACCACCGCCAGACGGTGATAGAGATCCTCACGAAAACAACCACCCGAGATCATCTCCCGAAGATCACGAGCAGTGGAGGACAGAACCCGGACATCCACCTGCACATCCCGAACGCCGCCCAGACGACGGAAGCGTTGCCCAACGAGCAGGTGGAGTAACTTGGCTTGGGTGGCGAGCGGCATATCACCCACTTCATCTAGAAACAGCGTCCCACCATGGGCGTGTTCCAACAGTCCGATGCGTTCCACACCCGCTTCCGTCTCAGAACCGAACAGTTCCGACTCCACGCGTTCAGGCGACATCATGGCCGCTGCAACCGGAACAAACAGACCGGTCGCACGTGTGGATCGATTGTGGATCATCCGGGCGATGAGTTCTTTGCCCGATCCTGACGGGCCGGAAATTAGCACGCGAGAATTGGTCGGGGCGACCCGCTCGACCATCTGCCGCAGAGTCGCCGCCACAGCAGAATCTCCAATCAAATCGTTGTACGGTTCAAACTTCGCCCGGAGTTCGGCGTTCTCTCGGTGCAAGCGGCTCGCTTCCAGCGCACGCTTGATGGTCAGGAGCAGTTTGTCGGATTTGAACGGTTTCTCGATAAAGTCGTAAGCACCCTTTCGAATTGCGGAAAGCGCGGTCTCGATCGTGCCATGCCCTGAAATTACAACCACCGGAATATCTGGTGCGACACGTCTGATTTCGGCCAGCAGTTCAATTCCGTCAAGTCGACTGCCTTGCAGCCACACATCCAAAATGACCAGCGCTGGCTTGCGCTCGCGCACCATCTCCAGCGCTGTGTCGGAATCCTCCGCACAGCGGGGTGCATAGCCCTCATCTTCCATAAATCCGCCGATAAGCTCGCGAATATCGGATTCATCGTCTACAATCAGAATGTCAAACGACATTGGTGTCATGCCTCCGTCTGCATCGGAGAATCCGATGCGTTCAAATCTACTTCAAGCAAGGGAAAGATCAGACGTACAACCGCGCCACAACCGCCATCGGACCGATTATCCAGCTCAAGTCGCCCGCCATGATCTTCCATGATCCGGTGCACAATGGCCAGACCCAGGCCAGAACCTTCGGCACGGGTGGTCGTGTAGGGCTCGAGGAGTCGCGCCCGGTCATGAGCAGGCCAGCCCAGACCGTTGTCACAGGTTTTGATCACACCCAGCCCGTCATCGATGGTGATGGTCACTGCGATCTGTCCGCTATTCTCTGAACCGTTGCGCTCCATACGCGCTGATACGCTTTCCGCTGCGTTTTTCAGCACATTCGCCAGCGCTTGACGGACCAGCCGACTGTCGCATTCTACCAGGGCCGCCTCTACTTGTACGCCTAGGGATACATGGATGTCGGGATTCGCCACATGCTGGGCGTGAACGCACTCATCGGCGATTTCAATCAGATCGATCTGTTCCATTCTGGGTTTGGGCATACGAGCAAAGGTAGAAAACTCATTCACCATACACCCAATATCATTGACCTGACGCACGATGGTGTCCACGCATTTGTCAAAGACTTCCAGCCCGCTCTCCTCGATCCGGTCGCGATAGCGGCGGTGCAAACGCTCCGCGGAAAGCTGTATCGGGGTTAGCGGATTCTTGATCTCGTGCGCGATCCGGCGCGCCACATCACGCCAGGCTGTGCTGCGTTGGGCAGCTACAAGACGGGACACATCATCAAAGGTGATAACGCCGCCACCATCATCGTCCAGGCAAGCGCGTACAGACAGATTCACGATCGCACCTTCCTCACCCATCATATCTAACTGACGTTCGGCGATTTTCCCCGAACGACGGTTGGCAAGTTCAAAAACTTCAGCAAATTCCGGTGCAACCTCCGTCAGGGACTCCCCCGCAAGATCTTCCGACTCCCGCCCCAGCAGAGTGGCGGCAAATCGGTTCGCCAAAGTGATTCGACCATCGGGCCCAATCCCCAGAACACCCGCGCTGACTCCTGTCAGCACAGCTTCAATAAAGGCTCGGCGACGCTCGGACTCCGTATTCGCTTTCAAAAGCGCACCTCGCTGACTTTCCAACTGCTGGGTCATCCGGTTGAAAGCGTGGCTGAGTGCAGCGATCTCGTCACCTTCCTGAGTCACATGCACCTGTACGTCCAACTCGCCCTGGCGCACGCGTTCGGCTGCGGCTATCAGGCGGCCCACTGGCGCGACAACCTGTCGGGCCGCACTGAGCGCCATCCAGACTGCACCCAGAAACACCAGAATAGCAGCCATGGAGGAGACAAAGAAAAAACTCACACGCATCTGCTGTTCCCGTGCAACCGCATCCCGGAAAGAACGGGTCGCTTCCTCTGCTGCGGTCAGAAGACTGAAATCCACATACGCGAGGCTGTACAGATAAGCATCCTCGTAACCGGGCATCCGCATAAGCAATCGGACATAATCAAAGCTTTCATCGCGCCGCTCTGGATCTGACGCGCCTACCTGGCCCTGATTGGCAAAAGCGAACATCACCCGAGAGGGGATTACATAGGCGGGTGTACCTGCCGCTTCCTCGCTACGCGCCAGGATCACGCCAAGGCTGTCAACCACATAAAGGGCCGGCATGTTGCGCAAGCGCGCCTGCCGGGTGAGATAGGAGCGATAGAGGATACGCTGATCCTGAAGGCTCTGGACCGCTTCAGGATCAGCAAGATCCCGGACGACGCCTCGCATGGCGTCCAGTGATTCTCTAAGCGCCACCTGCGGCCAGGCATTACCCAACTCGGAAGTGGTTTGCACCAGCGTATTCACCCGTTCCGCAAACCAGAACTCGACCCCGCGATTAAGCACCAGCGCCTGAAACGCTGCCATCAGAACAGCAGGTACTACAGCGGCCACAGCGAACAGGGTGATGAAGCGCATCTGCAAGCGGGGAACCGCAGAGACATTCCCGCGGCGGGCGCGCAACTGACGCATTCCCCGGTAGAACACGGCCATAGCGATCCCGGCAAGGACCACACCCTGCATCACCATGAGCACAAGGAACCCGCCCCCGCCCGGACCAAATACGCCTTCATTGAAAACCGCTAAGAAGGCGAGCAAAACAACGCCGGCGGCTGCAAAAATGAACGCTGTCGAAAACAGGACCGCTTCACGCCATTGAGAACTGGTGACGGCTTTGATCAAGCTTCATGCCTCCCTGCTTTCCAGCACGTATCTTGATCTTGTTGTGGTTCATTTTCAACGTCTGTGATTTATGTGACGCAGTTCAGTTCAAACTCGAAGCGAAATATCCCCGTGCTGGCGTATTTCAGCACGGGGTTATTCTGTCCCAATTGGAAGTGAGTCGGGTTCTTCGATCGAAGAGGCCGTCCATAATTCGCCAGTAAGATTTCTACGATTTCGCAACGGTCGGTGCAGGCAATCTGAGCAATGATCAGGAATGTTCAAACCGGTTGGATCAGCGCTGATCTGAAAGCTCCAAAAACTCTCAAACAAGGGTTTCAGAGACGGCTACAGAACCTTTTGTGGAAAGGCAGACGCTGAATTTCGCGCTCAATCGGGTTTCTGTATGCGCAAGCTGGACTTTCAAATGCCCAATCCCGCACCTGTTCACCACCTGAACCCGATGACTTCCAGCCCGGCGCGCCATTCGCTGGGGCGGCTGCTCACATATGAACGCAGAACCTGACCACCAGGGCCCAGTGCGAACCCGTAGCCCAGTTCCGTGTTCCAGCTCATCTGCGGCGTCACCCCGCGCTCAGAACCCACGCCTGGCGCACGCATCCGATCAT
>RKRX01000148.1 GCA_007571185.1 Oceanicaulis sp. | reverse complement strand
TTTGTGGACACCGTACTCGGCGAAATCCTGGGCATCCCCTACGCACTCGGCCCCGGTGTCGCTGATCGACAAGATATTGTCTCCTTGCGCAGCGTCCGGGATATGGAACCCGAAACATTCTATGGCCTGTTTGAAGCTGCGATTGCTGAATACGGGCTGGCGATCAACACACAGAACAATATGGCTCTGGTGGTCGAGCGCAGTGATCTGCGCAACAGCATGCCCCAGATCATCCAGGCGCGCGCGCGCGGCAACGTCTCCGCAGCCCTGCGTCCGGTCATCCAGTTCATTGAGTTTGACCATGTCGATGTCACCGAGATCTCACTCATCCTTCAGGAAGCTTTTCCCCGCCAGGATGAGCTGTCCTTCCGAGCCCGCAACGATATTAACTCCATGATAATCATCGGGTTGTCCGACATGGTCAATAGCGCTGCGGCCATAGCCATCCAGCTTGACCACCCTCGCTTCGCGGGCGCAGCGGTGGTCACGCTGTCCCCGCGCAATTGGGAAGCGGAAGAACTTGCCGACGCCCTGGATGATATCCTCTCACTGGAAGGCTATCAGATCGGGCGGGGCACGAACCAGCCGCACCCGCTCACCCTGCTGGAGCTGGGTCAAACCAACCAGATACTGGTCTTCGCCCATAATGAAACCTCACTCAACCATCTCATCGCCACCGCACGTGAGCTGGAACAAGCCGCCGAACGCGAAGACGCCACCCGCTCTTATGTCTACCAGGTGCGCAACACCGATGCGACCGAGCTGGCCTCCATCGTCCGCACCGTTCTGGGTGAAACCGGGTTGTCGAACACTGGCCCCGCCACGGAGGCGGGCGGGCCCAACTCGCTCAAAACTCGGCTGGCGGTGGATATGTTCGGCAACCGCCTGATCTTTACCGGATCCCGCACCGAATATGACAACCTGGTCCGCCTGCTTGAACAACTCGACACGCCTGTGGCCGAGGTGTTGGTGGAAGTCACCATCGCCGAGGCGGTCTTCACCGACTCCACTCGCTATGGCATCGAGTTCTTCCTGAATACGTTGGACGGCGATATCCAGATCGGCACCCAGAATGGACTGGGTCTGCAAAGCGGCGGTCTGTCCACCGTCATCAACGCCGGTCAACTGGATCTGGAAGCAGCCGCCCGCGCCAGCAACACCCGGATTGATGTGCTCTCCACCCCGCGCATTGTCGCCCGGTCTGGAGAATCCGCCGAGGTGCAGGTGGGCAGCGATGTGCCGATCATCACGTCCCAGCGCGCGGCAAGCACCCAAGTGTCGGGCTCCACCGACATACTTCAGACCGTATCCTACCGCTCGACCGGCGTGCTGCTGACAGTGGAGCCACGCGTGTTCAGCAATAACCGCATAGACCTGAATATCACTCAGGAAATCAGTTCGGCCGATGAAGGCGCAAACCAGGCTATTGCAAGCCCAATCATCTCCAATCGCCGACTGACCTCGTCCATTACTCTTCAGGATGGTCAAACCGCGGTGTTGGGAGGGTTGATCAGCGAGACCGTCAATCGCGGCTCCGCCGGCGCCCCGCTGCTACAGGACGTCCCTATCCTGGGTAATCTGTTCAAGACTGAGACTTACAGCAATGATCAGCGTGTTCTGTTGATTCTCGTCACGCCTTTCATCCTCAATGACCGCACCGACCGCCAGAGACTGGTTGAGGCCTTCAGTGGCGAAATCAATGACGCTTTCGTGTCCAGAATCGGCGCCGGACGCACGTTCCTGAATCGTGAAACGCCGTTTCAGATTCAGACCCCCGAAGCGCCTTGAACATCTGGGCGGGCGCGTTGATAGGGGCGGGGGTTTGCCTGGCCGCAGGCCTTCTTACACCGCCCATGCCTGGCTTACTCAAGCGCCCGGCCCGGCGCAGGGCCGCGGCTTTGTGCCTGGGAACTGCGCTGCTGCTTGCCGCAGCCTATGGCGGTCTGACCGCACTCACCGATAGCTTATCGGTGCTCCAGATCGCCCTGTTCGGCGCTGCGGGCGCGGTGACTGCCGCCGCCGCCGCCCTTGACCTGCGCACCCGGAGGGTGCTCGATCTTCACTGGTTGCTTATCGCCACTCTAGGGCTTGTGACCGCTTGGGTGATGGGCGGCATCCTGCCCGCCCTTTTATCAGCATTCAGCGCCGCCGCAACCTTGAGTCTTGCCGGTGCGATCGCTTCGCGACTGACCCGACGACCGGCCCTGGGAGCAGGTGATATTCTTCTCGCAACAAGTTTGGCGCTCTGGGTGGCGCCCGCTCACTCACCCTTCGCCTTTCTCATCGCCGTGGCGGTCACCGCCTTCGTCTTCATGACGAACCGGTCCGGTAAAATCCACGCCCTGCCTTTCGCACCGGGCCTGGCTGTGGGGTTTGGATTGATTGCCCTTACAGGAAAGGGGTTCACATGAAATGCAAACAAGGGTGGGGCCGACGAGGGTTCAGTGTGATCGAAGCGCTGGCGGCAATCGCTCTGCTGGCGATCGCAATGGCGCCCATTTATCTGATGCTTCAGCAAATGTCGGACGCCGCCCTGCGTGCGGAACGCCTTGTAGAAGCACGCAGCGTCTTTGATACCGTGCAAGCGCTGATCACCGGCGGTGAACAGGCCCCCGCCAACATCCAGGGCTGGACCGTTACCGTGCTGGATGAGCAGATTGAGCATGAAGGACGGGTCGACGGCTATGTGGGCGGACGATATTTCACCGCTGCACTGACACGCACTGAGGTCGAAATCTCAAAGCAGGGTTTCGTTTTGCAACGTAGCATGATCCGTCTTGAGCTTGATCCGATTTATGAAACACCCGATGAGGCGCTCTTCAGTAATTTCTAGGATATGTCGGCATCACCTGGATTATGAAGAACTGCCGCCGCAAGAAACGCCTTGAAGGCCAAGAACATTGCGCCAATCCTGCCATGGCGCATGATGCGATAGAATCGAAGCGGCTTTGGCGGCAAGACGCCTCAGTGCTTCGGCATATGGCTCTATTGATAACACCGTCTAGGAATAAATGTGATATTTTTCAGAATGATAGCCCTGATCGGCGATGGTCTCGAACAGCTCCGCATGAAGAGTGCTGGAGATAAAGATCAGATCCACCTGCCACAAGGATTCATCATAGTAACACGGTTCGACCATGTCGTAGATAACAAAGCCTTGAGCCTGCATGAAACCTGAAATCTCAGGTAGGGCGGATGCAGTCGCCTCCACGATTACAATGGAGCAGCGAGGCAGAAGTCTGACCGCTCCTTTCAGTACGTTCAGCTCATGGCCATCGGTATCCACTTTCAGCAGGCAACCGCCTTCAAGCCCCGCCCCGCCGCTGAAATAGGTATCGAGACTGATTCGTTGCACAGTGCGTTCAGCGCCTTTGGTTTCACCGGGCGCGACCACAGCCCCGGCTCGCACAGAGCCAGGTTCGCCAGATACCTTGAGTGTGACTTCCCCATCCTCATCGCTGACCGCCTTGTGGATCAGCACATGGTCACACCCGGCATAGGCCATTTTGATCACCGGGGCGCATTCCACCATCGGTTCAAACAGGTAGTGCCGCGCATCCCCAAAAATACGCCGCAATTCGATCGTGCCGTGCAGGACGCCTACATCGATCACCGTGCTGACAGGGGTGACCCGCTGGCGCAACACACGCAAAGATTGCACTTTCTTCGGCGCGCGGCGGCGGCCAGACGCCTTTTGCAGAAAACGCCAGAGCCGTGGAACCCGTCCGCGCCATGGCTGTAACCTATCCATGACCCCTCGCGCCGGCGGTCCCGGAAACCCCGAGACAAACATACCGGTCAAGCATGAAGCATTTTGTCTTCATCCGGACACCTCTAAAAACCTATTTGCTTTCGTTGGCAATGAGTGATGCACAGGCTTTGCCCTCTGCGAGGAGGATTTTTGCGATGAACATGGCCGGTTTGTTTGATTTGGATGACCATCTTGCACGCTTGTCTGAGACGGGGAACCCGCTTGAGGCTTTTGAACGCCACATTGATTTTGAGGCGTTTCACCTCGTTCTGGTCAAGGCTCTTGATCATGCGGGTTGATCAAGGCTGATGCGTTTGACACGCTGTTTGCCAGTTTTCATGAGCAACTGCATGCTCTCGGTTACAGGCTCGCAGGAGGCCAGATTGTGGATGCAACCCTGGTTGCCGCTCCGCGTCAGCGTATGACAAACGATGAGACGCAATGCGCCGAGCATGGTTTTCAGATTGATGATATCGTCTCAGGAAAAAGTGACGAAGGCTCTCAGAGTCGAACCGTCTGCTAAAGGCCATGCCGGGGAGGGG
>RKRX01000163.1 GCA_007571185.1 Oceanicaulis sp. | reverse complement strand
CCTCTCACCCCCTGCGGGCGGGACACTGAACAGCAAACGCCCTCTTTGCATCGCCAGGGTCAACTGCGCTCCCGCGGCGGGCAGCGCCAACGCGTCAGGTAGGATACTGATCTGACCCACGCCTGCACCCAGCGCCAGCTTGCGCCAGTGCGCAATCAGGGTTTTGTCCGCAGCGAAAACCCAACGCAGACCATCATCGCCCGCCGGCCCCAGAACCACGTCCAGTTCATCAAGAGGCTGGGCCAGCTGATCCTCGATCAGAAAAGGTGCGGCGCGGCGTGCATCGCGTTCGGACCGGCCCGGAGCCAGGATGCGCCGGGCGAAGATTTGTTCAGCAGGCAACAGCACTAGGGTTTGCTTCGGTGACGCCTCGACAGGCAGCAGTGACGACACCTCTCCCGCTTCCTCGGTCCAGCCTTCCGCCAGAACAGCGCCGCTGCCGATCAGCGTCCAGTGTATGGACACTGGCCCGCCATCGCCGCCTGACAGCTCCAGAACCAGGGTGTCGGTCATAGTACGGCTCCAAAGCGCTGATTGACCAAGCGTACTTCGCCCGAGCGGGTCAGCTCCACCAACTGCTCCATCTCAAAGCGCGCTCCGTTCAGGCGAACGCGTAAATCCAGTTCAAACCAGTGCGTGGTCAAGCCCACACGGGCGCGCATATCATCGTCCGGATTCAGGCGAGCGATGAGCGGATCAGCCCAGAATTCCGCCAACGCCTCATATCCGGCGGCCGGACGTCGGAAAAGCACGGTTTCGGCGTCACTCCGGCTGAGCCGTCCATCAAATACGGCGCTGAGCAGACCCGCCTGTTCCAGACGCAAACTATTAAGGTTAAGTGCAGGCTGGCTGTTGATCGGACGTACGCAGGCAAACCGGGCCAGAACCTCAAACAGGGCTGGCGTCATGGCGGGCAAGGCTCGCAATTCCATCAGCTCCACCAGCGATTGGTTCGCTGTCAGATAAGGCGGATCGAATCGGGCATAGGTCTGGTCCTCCGCCCCTTTCAATTCCGGCTGACCGTCCCGGTCAATCCAATCCACCAGTTGCGCCAGCACAGTTTCCGCCAGTCCCACCGGCGCCTCGCTCTGATTGGCCAGAAGGATAAAACTCCGGCGCGACCATTGTGCTTGCGCCTCCAGCTCTTGCCGAGTCACCGGATCATCGGCATTTTCAGGCGCTAGAGCATTGAGGTTCAGGCAGTTGGCGCCATCCCGTATCTCCCCGGACACCAGACCGCCCTCGACGGGAAAAACCTGAAGGCCCGACATCCACAGCTCGTCGCTACGCATTACCGGGCGGCTTGCCTCACCTGATTTTACCAGCGCCAGCTCGGCTAACTCACGCGCACCCTGTGCATACCAATAAGCCTGTGCGCCTCGATCAATCCAGGCGGTGCGGGCGGTGGCGAAACGGGTAAGGTTCACCAGCTGAACCGCCACCATCGCCATCAGGGCGACCAGCAGAAGCGCAGTGATCAGGGCGGCGCCGCGTTGGGAATCCTTGGGGTGGTTCATGGGCCCGCCTCCCCGCCAGGTCCCAATAACACATGCTCCATCGGGCCCAGCTGGTCATGCACATACTGTATGCGAAGCGCCCGGGGTGGAGTTTGGGGGGTCTTTGCAAAGGTGCGCAGATCAACCCGATCACTCCAACGCATCCCGCTGAGCACTTCCACGGATAGCTCACGCACTCCGGTTGCAACCTTCTGGCGCGCAGCCACAGCACCCGCCGCAACGTCGGGATAGGGATCGGCCTCACGCCAGATCGTTTCACCATCATACAGCCAGCGCACCCGCTGCAAGCTGGAGCGCGGCTGCACGCCGCCCGGATTGGCCCAGCCCCGGCGTGTCAATACCATGAATACATCGCCAGACGAGGAGAAGTCCGTGTTTTGCCGCCCATTCACCATAAACAGATGCGGATCGGTTCCGTTCTGCGTCGTCCTCACAGGGCGTAGGACAATCTGGCCCACATCCTCGCGCAACAGTGCCTTCAGGCGTTGCGTCGCGCTCAAACCCGCCATAGCGACCTTGATCTGCTCTTGGCTGCGCAGGGCGGAGGCAAGCAAGCCCACGCTGATTGCGCTGATGACAGCGAACACGGCGACAGCAGCGAGAACTTCGATCAGGGTAAAGCCGGACTGACGAGATACACTCATGTCATGTGACCCGTCTCAGGGTTTCCAGTCTCTGGAGCTCACGCCCGGTCCTGGTGTCGAGCACCACCAACCGTAACCGGTCGAGGCCCGGCTGACCGCTGGGCTCGACCTCAAACCGCCAGTCAAAGGTCCGTCCCGCCAATGTGTAGCCGCCCTCCTGACTGCGGGACGCCCGCATATCATCAATTTCCAGAACCGCCAGGCTCATCAGATTATGGGCCGCCATCTGGGCGAGCGCTGCATCGGCGGTCAGGCTGGCTGTGCGCACTGAAGTGGTCATGGCGTTTACAAGCGCCAGCCCTGCAATTGACAGCACGGCCAGCACAGCGAGCATTTCAACAAGCGAGAAACCTGATTGACGCACCCTCATCACAACGCTCCCGCCGGTTCGGTATCAAGCTGCACCTGGCCTTCAGCGTTACGGCTGACCCAAGCCACACCCTCCGATGTGCGCAAAACATAGCGGAACGGAGTGTCAAAGCCTGTAGGGTCAAACCAGATCTGCGGACTGCCGTTTGTCGCGCCACGGCTTTCAATCGCGCCCGCCGCCATCTCAATGACAAGCCCGGGCGTTGCAAACCGCACAGGCTGCAAAGCCGGCCGATTATCAAGACGACGCCAGCTGCGATTTACGTAGACATAGAAGCCATAACCGCGCCCGTCCCTGTCGGAGGCGAATCCGATGACATCACCACTTATCAAAGCCAGCTCCCGCGCTTCACGAAAACTGAGCATGAGTTGTTCAGCCGCACTGTTTTCGAGCTGATCGGCCGGGCGCAACACCGCAACCACGCCAAGCGTCATCATGGCCAGAATGGCAAGCGCGGCCAGCACCTCAATCAGTGAGACACCGGATTGTTGTCTGGTCAGACTCGCCTCTGAGGTCACGACCGTGCGGGGTCCCAATTGCCGATATCGGCATCATCACCCTCGCCGCCCTCACGCCCGTCCGCCCCCATGGACCAGACATCAAACTGGCCATACTCACCCGGGATGAGATACTGGTACTCATGGCCCCAGGGATCACGCGGCAGGCGTTTGATAAAACCGCCTTCAGGAAATCGCTGCGCCAGCCGGACGTCGGCAGGCGCATTGACCAGTGCGTCTAATCCTTCATCGAGGGTGGGATAGCGCTGCATGATGAGCCGGTGCATTTCCAGCGCGTTTTCCAGTTGACCGATATCAGCCCGTGCTTTTTCCACCATGGCGCGGTTCTGACTGGGCAGAACATTGATCACGATGACTGTCGCCAACAGACCGATCATAACCACTACAACCATGATCTCGATCAAGGTCAGCCCTGCTTCGACATTCTCTAGACGATAGCGATGGGTTTTATCGAACAGCATGACATCTCCTTCTTTCGATGATCGCTAGAGCAGTACGGCTGTGTTCAGTTGCAGGATGGGCAACAAAATGGACAGGATGATCATGACCACAACGCCGGCCATAACCAGAATGATGCCCGGTTCCACAAGACCTAACCCCACACTGATGGTTCCGCCAATTTCCGCTTCCAGATGGTCGGCGACCCGGTCAAACATTTCCGCCAGCCGGTCTGTCCGTTCACCCGTCGCCACCATGTAGACCATGAGATCGGAGAACCAGCGGGCGTCACGTATGGCGTCGGCCAGCCCTTTCCCGGTTTCCACCTGATCGATCAGCTCTGACATCCGTTCCTGGAAAATCGGGCTTGCAGAGGCATGGCGGGACCAACGCAAAGCCTCAGGCAGCACCACGCCCGCCTTGATGAGGATCGCCATGGTCCGGGCGTAACGGGCCGCTTCCACCTGACGGGAGAAAGCACCAAGGCCGGGCATGCACAGGCGAAACATGTCAAGAGCCCGGCGGACCGACTTCCGACGACTGAGCATCACCCAGGCCGGTCCCAACCCGGCCAGCGCCGCCAGTAAAATCACCCCGTGCGCCTGCAGGAAGCCAGACAGGTCAATCATGGTGCGTGTGATCCAGGGCAAGGTCATGTTCATGGCGGTGAACTGTTCGGCGATCTGCGGTACGATCAGGGTCAGCAGCACTATGATCACGATCAGAGCCACCACGGCCAGCACGCCAGGATACGCCAAAGCCGCACCGATGCGTCGTTTCAGGGCGCTTGACGTCTCCAGATAGTCAGCCAGACGCTCAAGCACCTGCCCCAAACCGCCAGTGCTTTCCCCTGCCGCCACCATGGCGCGGTACACCGCCGGAAAACTACCCGGGTAAGCCGTCATAGCCTCTGACAGGCGCTCACCCGCCACCACCTTCTCGCGCACGTCCATCATGATCCGGCCCACAGGAGAATTCCGGGTCTGCACGCCGACAAGCGCAACCGCTTCAGCCACGGGCATGCCGGCATCGATCAGGGTGGCTAATTGCCGGGTCACACTGGCTCGATCCTTTTGCGACAAGGCTTTGGGCGCTATGATGTGATTGAGCAGGCCGGGTCGGGCAGTGTCATTGGCGCGCCGCACCGAAAGCGGCGCCAGACGTCGGCGGCGCAATTGCTTGCGCGCCGCAGCTTCACAATCGGCGGACACCAGTCCGCGTGTGCGGCGTCCGCCCCCATCAAGGGCTTCGTATTCAAACGCCGCCATCGCACCCAGCGTCCTCACGGCACACCCGCATCATTTCGGTCAGACTGGTTGCTCCCGCCCGCACCAGCGCTGCGCCGGAACGCCACAGCGTGTCGCGCCCGGTGAACGCCCGTTTGACGATTTCAGAGTCCCGCGCTCCCGCATGGATCAGCGTCCGCAGGGCGTCATCCATGATCAGAACCTCATATATTCCGCGACGACCGGCAAAACCCGACCCGCCACAAGCGTCACAGCCCGCCGGATTGCACAGCGTTACAGCCTCACCGTCCTCAAGCCCCAGCAAGCGACGCTCGGCAGCGACCGGCTCATAAGGTTGTTTACAGTTGGCGCAGAGACGACGCACCAGGCGCTGCGCCACGATCACGGTCAGGGTGGAGGCCAGCAGATAGCTCTCCACCCCCATATCACGCAGGCGCGTGATAGCAGCGGCAGCGGAATTGGTGTGCACCGTGGACAGCACCAAATGACCGGTGAGCGAGGCCTGGATCATAATCTCAGCGGTTTCCACATCCCGGACCTCACCAACCATCACAATATCAGGATCCTGGCGCAGAATGGCGCGCAGCCCGGCGGCGAAGGTCATCCCTACCCCGGCGTTCACCTGGGTCTGGCCAATGCCTTCTAGGGCGTATTCTACCGGGTCTTCCACAGTGAGAATATTGCGGGTCTGATCGTTCAGCAGGTTCAGACCGGCATATAGCGTCGTGGTCTTGCCCGCCCCGGTGGGACCGGCGACCAGCACCACGCCGTCAGGCCGGGCCAGCGCTTGACGGTAATCGCCGAGCTGTTCAGGCGTCATGCCCAGCTCATCAAGAGTGAAACGCGCGCTTTCCCTATCTAGAAGGCGCAGCACCACCCGCTCACCGTATTGCGAGGGCAGAGTGGACACGCGCACATCCACATTTTTACCCGCCAGGGACAGGGACAGGCGTCCATCCTGGGGCACACGCCTTTCCGCGATATTGAGACGAGCCATCACCTTGATACGGTTGGTCAGAGGCAGGGCAAGGCGTCCGCTTAGCGAGACCACCTCGCGCAAAATACCATCCACACGCAGACGAACCGAAACCCGGCCTTCAAACGGTTCTACATGAATGTCGGAAGCCCCGAAACGCACCGCCTCGGCGATCAGACTGTTGATGAGGCGGATGATCGGCGCATCGGAACTGGAATCGAGCAAATCCTCAGTCCCGGGAATACCATTGATGATGTCAGACAGGCTTTCAGCTTCACCGCCTTCATCCTCATCGCCCATCGCGTTGACCAAACCCTCATAGGCATAGATGTCAGACAGCGCCCGGTTGAAAGCCGACCCGTCCATGCGCGAT
This sequence comes from Oceanicaulis sp., assembly GCA_007571185.1. Taxonomy (GTDB): domain Bacteria; phylum Pseudomonadota; class Alphaproteobacteria; order Caulobacterales; family Maricaulaceae; genus Oceanicaulis. The sequence continues at coordinate 8,955 of RKRX01000163.1, read as the reverse complement.
ACCGGCAGAGCGGCGCCGACCACCCGACGCGCCTCTAGCAGAGCCAGAACGTCCGCATCCTCACGGAGCAGGAAAACCGGAGCTTCACCGTCTTTCAAGGCAACACCCCGTTCACGGGCGAATGTGTAATTGAGCCGTCTCAAGACTTACTCCTGACCGCTCTGCGCGCGCCCGTCCCCGAAAGGGGACTCACCGCCGATCATCACAGACACTGCATCTTCGAGCGAAGAGGCGCCGCCCGTGGCAACCCGTTGCCTGTCCACCGTGTAATCATAGCTTCTGCGGGCCAAGGACCGCATGTCCTCGGCATCCCGTACAATGGTGGGACGGATGAAAACCATCAGATTGCGGCGCACCAGAGACTGGCTTTGGTTGCGAAACAACCGGCCCACACCCGGAATGCCGGATAATCCTGGCACACGGCTTTGCGCCGTTTGCTCATCGGTCTCGATCAGACCCCCCAGCACGATGATCTCGCCATCATCAGCCAGCACTGTGGTTTCAATCCGGCGCTCATTGGTGATGAGTTCGACAAAATCGACGCTCACCGGCCCAGCGACCGAGGAGACTTCCTGACGAATCTGCAAACGGATCGCGTCGCCTTCGTTGATCTGGGGGCGGATAAACAATTGCACGCCTACATTTTCGCGCCGGATCTGGCGGAACGGATTGGAGTTGTTATCGCCCAGGGTTTCACCGGTCGTGACCGGAATTTCCTGACCCACAAGCAGAGTGGCTTCCTCGTTGTCCAGAACCATCAGCTGGGGCTTGGACAGCACGTTGGAGTCCGTATCAGCATCAAACGCATTGATAATCAGGCCGAACAGGGAACCATCATCAAATTCGCCGCCTACGCCGAACGTCCCGCCACGCGAGCCTAGCAGAGCGTTGAGCGCCAGGTTACGCAAGCCCGTATCCGATGCAGAAGCCGTGCTGTCGTCGCCAGTGCTGATTGCACCGGTCAGGATCGCACCGGTCAGGGCCAGCAGATCCGGCTGGCGTGAAGCCCCATAGCGTGTGTAGGCAAAGGGCGTGGCGTTTGAACCGTCGCCGGAAAGCAGAAACTGGACCCCCAGATCACGCGCGGCTTGATCAGAGACCTCCACCACAATAGCCTCCACCTGCACTTGCGGTCGGCGAATATCGAGACGCACGACCACCTGTTCCAGCTCACGCAGAATATCAGGTTCCGCATTCGCGATAATGGCGTTGGTGGGAGCATGATAGGCGATGGAGGCCGGACGTCCGCCGCCGGCCTCGCTCCGGGTCATCGCTTCGGCGAATTGGGTCAGAATCGGCAATAGCTGATCGCCGCGCGCATGGCTGAGATAAATGACCCGGAAAGACCGGGTTGAGGCGCTGATCTTGTCAATTCGACGGATCAGGGAGACCCATTCTTCAATAGCGGACGGCTCACCGCGCAGCACCAACGCGTTGGATGCCGACACAGCAACCATGGTCACCGGTTGCGGCGCCTGCCCCATCCCACCGCTGTCTTTATCACGGGCAAGCAGATTATTGACTATACGAGCCATGTCTTCGGCAGGCAGATTCTCAAGTGTGATCACCTCCACCGTGTTCCTATCCCGATCCGCCGCCGCCAACGCCGCCTCAATGGCGCGCACGTTGGAAGCGTGATCGACCACCACAACCAGATTGCCGCCCGGGATGGAATTGGCGGAGCCCGAAGCGCTGAGCATGGGGGCCACCGCGCGCACCGCATCCTGCGCCGAAATATGACGCAGGCGATAAACCGAGCTGAGAATACCGGCATCTGGAACCATGTCCGCCAACGGCGCACCGGTGCGCAATCCCTCGTTTTCCGGCACAATCTGATAGGCTCCCCGGACGGTCGGAACCACCGCATAACCGCTGACGCGCAGGGCGGAGAGGAAGACCTGGAAGGCTTCAGGAACGCTCAGAGCCGTCTGCGACACGATGGTCACCCTGCCGCGCACTTCAGGGTCCACCACAAAGGTGTAGCCGGTCATCAACGCCATATCGTCGATCACCGCGCCAATTTCAGCATCACGGAAGTTCATCATCTGGCTTTGCGATTGCGCCATGACCGCCGTGTTGAGCGTGGCGGTCATGATCACGGCGGCGACCGCACGGGATACAGTTGTGATGAATGCGTGCATGATGTTTCGTTGCGACCTCCAGGCGTTGTTAACGCAGCGATGTCTCCACCGTGATGACGCTTCCATTGCGTTCGACCCGGACCACCGCCAGATCGGCGGCCTCCAGCTGAGCAAAAGCTCTCTGTGCGGCGATCTGGCTGGTGAGTGGAACGCCATTGAGCATGACGATGATATCGCCAGCCTCAAGGCCGATCTCGTCAAGGCGATGACCCTCGCCTTCCGGTTCCACCTGCACCCCACGCATCACGCCGTTCGCCAGCACGGGGGTGACGGTCAGATCACGCATCCAGGCGTCGGCATAGCGACGTTCGCTGAAACTGACGTGCTGACGCGTATCACCGTTGTCCGGGGACGCAGGAACCGGCATTGCAGCGCCCGCCTGCCGGGCGTGACGACGTGCGGCTTCATCGATGAACAGGCTTTCGCGGGCTCCCCGGCGATTGAGAATAATGCGGTCTGGAAAAACCTGTTCCAGCACAATGCCCGGCGCCAATTGTTCGCCCACGGTCAATCGGACCTGACCCTGGCGGGGAATGTCGATGATGGCGGAACCCGATTGTACATCCTTGCCTCCCCGAACCCCGTGCAGAGTATAGCCAAGGGTGCTCTCGGGCGTGGCCTGCACAACTGCAACCTCCTCGCCCTGCACGGGTCGGAACAGGCCCAAAGCGGACGCCGCCAAAGACGGGGCCGAACCGGTACGTGCACCCTGATGATCAATATCTATGGGCGCGGTCACCGTGTCCGCGCCATACAGCATGAACCAGATCACTTGAGCGCCAATCAGCCCCAGCAGCCCTGCAAGCCCCGCTTCCAGCAACACTCTCAGGGCCGCCAGCCCGCGTGGGAGGGCGGAAAACGCTGTGGGATCAGAGTGGAAAGCGCGCTCAGTGAGCATGTTTTCATTCCAGTCAGACAGGGGATCGGCCATTTACACACGACATGGGACGTGTCGCGGCATGGTGCGCACCGGCCCCGGAACAGCGATCAGAATACCTTGTGCTCAAGATAAAACCAAGAGCGGTGCGATCACGCCGCCCCGGCCTGAACCTAGAACCGCACCGTCAGGCTGGCGGACACCGAACGTCCGCGTTCATAAGTGTTGAACTGGGTTTCCCCCAACCCGGGGCTGACCTGATATTCGATGTGGTTCTCGTTGAGTAGGTTGCGAGCGTTGATGCTGAATGACAGACCCTCGCGAATGAAATCGAGATAACGGCGGTAAGTAGCGTCCACGATCACACCCGGCTTTTCCAGAACATCCGGCAATTCGGCGCCAGGCTGCTGTAGGCCGCGCTGGAGAACACGATCATCCACCCAGTTTATGAGCAGGTTGAACTCATCCTGATCGGTGGCCCAACCTAGCTGACCATTGATGATGTTCTCAGGCGTGCCCTGCAAAACGGACCCATCAAGATTGTAGGTGCTGGCGGCAACCAGGTTCTGGCTGATTGGATCAAATATCCGGTCGCCATCATCGGCGGACACCTCAGATCGGGTGTAGGTGTAGTTGATGCCAAAGCGCCAGTCACGATCGGACAGGAAGAAGAGGTCGCCGGGAACGTTGAATTGGTGACGGTACTCCAGTTCAATGCCCTGAACGATCGCTTCTGGTGAATTGATGAACGTGGTTTCGAACACGAAAGTCGAGGTCGAAAACTGCACTTCCTCAATCGGATTTTTCAACGCCTTGTAGAACACTGCACCGGTAATGAACTGATCACGACCCAGATAATACTCCAGGCGGATGTCATAGTTTCTGATCTCAGTGTCTATGAGACCGGAATTACCTGAATAGGCGCGACCGGTTTCAGGATCGAAATAGGTTGAGCGCGCCAGTTCACGAAATTGCGGGCGGGCGATGGTTTGAGAGTACCCCGCACGAAGCTGGAAACTGTCAGCAAAAGCCCATGTGCCGGTGAAAGACGGCAAGATGTACCCGTTTTCCAGGTCCACGGCGCCGGCGCCCAGATTGCCGAAACGATCAAACGTCTGAACCGACTGGGTGGCGTGTTCGCGGCGTACGCCGAAAGAAGCGCGGATAAAATCGGTGAAGGCGATGTCGGCCCGGGCGTAGACTGCGTCCACGCCCAAATTGCCGGTGTAAGAGTCTTCCGTGGTCGACAGTTCCTGCAACTCAAACCGGGTCGGTGCGATGTTGTCGGGCGAAAACAAGAAGTCAGGACGCGCCAGGGTTACATCGTCAGGCAGGGAATTGCCGCCGACGAAACGAAAGGCGTAAAGATTGTACTCACGATCGGTGCTCGCGGTATCCACACCGGCGAATAGCAACGCGTCCCGACCGAGCAGGTTGAAAGTATAGGTCGCATCCAGACCAAAACTGGTGACTTCGTCGATCAGATCGCTGAAGCGGATGTTGTAGTTGTTGGCTTGCAGATAAGCGGGTTGACCGGTGACCGGATCAATCAGGCGGCGCAGGCGGCGTTCATACGGGGCATCGCGGGTTGATTGCGCGTACGCGCCCCGCCAGTTCAGCTCAAAATCACCGAGAAGATGCTCGCCGGAGCTCTGGAACATGACAAGCTCGCGTTCATACCAGCCGGTTTCCTCGTCGTGGATCTCGCCGGTGGCGCCCGGTGCATTGAAGTCGGAACCGGTGGTTATTTCAGACTGCTTGTCGGTGTCGTGCGTGTAAAACACCAGAGCCTGGACATCATGGTTGTCCAGACCCGCCGACATCGCACCCAAAGCGTTGGCGGATGCTTCATAGGTGGTCTGGCGCGCGGTCTGATCGTTACCGAGAATATCGCCCAGCACACGCTGGCGGCGGGCCTGAATATTCGTCCATCCGCCTTCGAAACCGGCAGCGCCTACAACACCGATTTCCAGGTCGCCTCGCATCATGGAGCCTCCTCCTTCAACGCTGAAAGCGCCCCCCGGAAGCAGTGTGGCTTGCTGGATGACGCTCAGCGGCGAGTTGATCAGACTTTCACCCGTCGTCTCGATAAAATCGTCGCTCTGGTTGTTCAGACGCATGCCCGAAGCGATCAAGGTCGAGAGGTTGGACGGCATGTCGCGCAGACCGCTCTCGTAACCGCTCCAGTCCACGTCATCACCATGATGGATAAGACCGTCTTTCGAGGTCGCTTCTCCATTGACGGACGAGCCCGCCTTGAAACTGAGAAACGGTTCAGCGGGACGACGTAAGGTGGACATGTTGATCAACCCGCCCCCAAATTCTCCCGGCAGATTTGCAGAGGATGTCTTTTGAACCTCGATGCCGCCGAGCAGGCTGGACGGGATGAGGTCCAGAGGCACGGTGCGACGCAGCGGCTCTGGGCTCGGCAGAATTGAACCGTTCAGCAAGGCGACGGAATAACGATCACCCAGGCCGCGCACATAGGCGAAACGACCGCCGACAATGCTCAGACCGCTGACGCGGGCCAGCGCAGCGGCAGCATCGGCATCGCCGGTGCGCGCTAGATCTCCAGCAGACACAAAGCTTGCAACATGTGCAGTGCGACGCTGAGGTTCAGGAACGTACCGGTAGCGAACAACCACCACGTCCTCGATTTCCGGGGAAACGTCCTCATCTTCCTGAGTCGCCTGCTGTGTGAGGGCGACAGACGGCGACAGAAGCATGCTTGAGGCGAGCAGGGTTCTGCACATGAATTTCGAGAGTTTCATCTGATCAATACCTTGTTATCGGGTCATCACTGACGGGCCTGGCCAAGCGCCCGCAGACGAAGACAAGCTCCGTCTGCGGCGCTGATCAGGCTTAGCAGGGGTCAGACGCTTCCAGGCCGCAGGACCAATCGGCCCACCAACGGTCAGTGGAGTTCTCCACGGCGCCGATATAGTCGACCGAGGTGAACCAGGCATCCAGAGCGCGCGGGTCAACAGCGGTGACGGCGGCTTCGGCGGACCCGTTCACAAAACCGGTCAGCGTCGCCGCGATGTCGAGTGAGTTATTGGCGTCGGCGGCAACCGCTGCGGCGGGGATGCCGGCCGCAGAGTTGGAGGTCGCCAGACCGCCCTCGCAATCAAACAAAACCGACTGAAAACGCGGATCGGAAGCCACGTCATAGCTGGCATTGCCGTCACCGGCGCTGTCCTGCCAACGAAAACAGGCGTTGGGATGGGTCACAACGCCGTTCAGATAGTGACCGACAGTACCGGTGTTCAGCCGGAAAGCGTTGGACTGTTCACCGATGAAAGTGAAGTTGGAAATGGCGGCGTCAGACAGCGGGGTCACGCCGTTGCCGGCGCTGGACGCCTCCACCACATTGTCACCCAGACCATTCTGCTGAACCACGATGGCGAACTGGATATGGCCCTGATAGCCGTTGTCGGTGTCAATGGATTCATCATCATTGCCGGTCAGAACCAGGTAACGGACATTCACATTGCCGCCGAAAAACTCCACGCCGTCGTCATCATTGTTGTGGACCTGGATATGGTTCACTTCAGTGCCACGGCCAACACCGGCAAAAGTGATGCCGTTCAGCTCATCGCCATCGGTGTTCAACGGAAAACCCGCATATTTGACCTGTATGAAGCGCAGAGCGCCGGTGGAGTCATTTGCATCCTCGCCGCCATACAGGGCGATCGGCTCCACGCCTTCCACACGGTTGTCACATGCGGCGGTTCCCGGGGTCACGGCGCTGCGGCAGCGGTTGATCGGCGCCTGGCCAAGCAAGACCAGCCCGCCCCATTCCGCAGTTGCGGTCAGCGGATCAATCTGGTTGCCCGTCAGGTCGTTTTCAGAGGTGAAAATGACCGGGTTCCCGCGGGCGCCATTGGCGAAAATCTGTGAACCGCGGTTGACCACGATATAATCCTGACCGCTATCGCCGTACAGGGTGACGCCCGATTCGATGATCAGCACGGCCTCATCGCCATCAGCAGCCCCACCGTCGCCGCCCATGTCCACACCAACATCCACGCGACCGGAAATCTCATAGACATTGCCGCGAGTCAGACGCATATCCGCAGTGATCACGCCGGACAGACGACAGATGGTCTGACCCTCCAGCTCCAACCCGGTATCCACAGTCCCGGACGGACAAGCCACCGGCGGGAACAGAGCGAAGGTCCAGCCTGCAGCCCAGTACTGTACACAACGTACAGTTTGAAGTGTGTAGGCCGGGTAGGAATAGCATTGAAAGTAACTGGCAGAGCTTGAAATTACAATCCGGCATCAAATGTTCTTCAGTTCTTTGAACAAACGCTACTTAGAGCAGACAAAACCTTTGAACAATTTTATGCACATTTCAACACAACTCCTACGGTTCCATGCCTGGGAAGTCACAGGCTCTAAATAGCGAATATCCCTTCATGCAGTCCAGCATTCATACATAGGCCCACCTCTTCATGCTCAACACAATGCTTGCCACAATCAATCTTCATGACAACCAATATTTACAAGGTACAACAAATGATCTCTCACTACATATGCGGCATTGCACTACCTGCTGAATGGCAGGTCAAACTCCATCATAGTCTGACAAACATATTGTCCAGGCTATCAGCATATTTTTTTTTATGTCAACCAGCTTGCCTGGCTTCAAGGTGGGGTCTTTAATAAGTTAATTTGGAGTCACTCATCTACAGTGATCAATGGTAGGTAGCTAAGACAACAGTCAACAGTGCCGTGTACCAGCAAGACATCCAGATGTTAAAACAATGTAGTTGAGCAAACTTTAATTCAATTCCTGGCCACACCTCATGGAGTGTTGGACGGAACAATAATAAGAATGGGAAACAGAATCACGTAGCAATGCTCGTCTTTGGTGAGCCGCAAGGAGGTTAAAAATTATCTCTCGTGAAGATGGGTGGAGCAGAAACGAACATAACAAAGAGACATGTAGCTATGCTGTTCTTCTTGCTGAGCTACTTAATTTACGGATTATGATTAAGGTTAATTGTGAGACAAGTCATGCAGGCATGTAACAAACTACACGGTATATTTAATTTTCTGGCTAAATTAGCAGTATAAACAACGATAAGCAGACAACCATGCAGCTATGCTGTCCTTGTTGGAGGAGGTATAGCTGAGCTAATTTCAATCTCAGAACCAGCAAAAGGATTTTAGGCTGCTAGGGCAAGACTACAGTACAATACGTGGAGTCTCTGAGTGAAGGACACTTTGAGACCAGCTGCTTTGTCCCTTGCCGTCCCACCCTCTCTTAGATGTGCTATAATGCTACGGGAAAGGGACCTAGAACAGAGTCCTTCCTTGGGAGGGACATTTAACTTTCTGGGAGGGTCCTTATTTGTCGTGGTTCCACTGAATTATCTAAATATTGCTTATATACCTACGCTATATATATAACAGGTACCAATCAAGGCCTATGTGCGTACATACTCAGAGAACACTAGCAGGAGCAGGGACTTGTTTTGCACACACTCAAATCATGTGACGTGACCTGATGCACGGGTAACATTGGGTGACAGGATCGTGAACTGGTCTAGCGAAGGAGAAGGATGATCGACCCTTTCCCACAACTGAGGCCACGCCTGCAGCACCTACGTAGTGGCTGGTGCCTGCTGTTACAGTGTCAGGAAGAAAGCTATGTTTGGCATGTCCCTAGTGGCTCAGGTGTTAATTGGGTGTTAGCCATGAATACTGCACTCCTTTTGCATCCCAGCTGATTGGGCAATCAACTTTGGAACTGAGATTGAGGGAGGCGACAAGGGAGAAAACGACCCTTATCCCTTATCTCCCTCTATCCTTACCCCTTATTTCTCTCTAGGACTAGAGATATGATGACATCAGCTGGCTGATTAAGGGGATGGGCAACTTACTTTCCATACTTATATTCAGCCTGTTAGTCACCAATAAAGCTTCCTC